>JASGCU010000017.1 GCA_030053935.1 Chitinophagaceae bacterium | reverse complement strand
GATGAACCCAAACTATTTTTTTAGAAAAATTAGAAAAAATGTAAACTAATAAGAACGAAATATGTACTTTTGTTTTGACTTTTTAAATATATAAATATGTTCTTATATTTTTAAAGATTAAAACCTAAAAAAAACAATTTTTAGAACCCACCTATAGGATTTTATATTGCATCTCAATCACAGGTTCTTAAATATTTTCTGCCTTTTTCGGGTGTTTGTTTTGCCTTATTATTCTTAATACTGAGCTCAGAAAAAATAATTTATATAACAATTAAAAACTAAATAAAACAATGAATAATAAAATTATGGATAGGTCTCTTTGAGATACTGATTTTTCTAAAAAAACAATTATAAGCAACTGGAAACAAGATAAGCATACGGTAACTATTGCCATTATCATAGCGATACTCTTATTTTTATATACAATAGTACTCTAAAACAAAAAAGAGAGCATTAAAAAGATCTCTTTTTATTTGGTTCTTTCTCAAAAATATAATTAGAAAACACAATATATACAGCACTCAAACCATAGCAAATGTTATCTATTAATCCACAATATACCACCTATCTTTACGAATCATTTCTGCACCGCAGGAACACAAAAATACAAATAATTCATATTATACTGTTAGTATTAGTAATAGGAGCTTTGGTAGCACTTCCGCTCATCAAGGTTCCTATATCTATTCAGGGAGGAACTATTATTCGTCCTCTATACAGAAAAAACAGAGGTAAGATCCCTTATTACTGACACCATACATGGCATTTATAAAACGGAAAGACAACGAGTGAAGGCAAGAGATACGCTTCTTCTTTTACGAACAGATAATTTGAATAACAGAATATCATGGTTTAATCCTACACAGAATCAATTATAAGTTTATTCGTTTCATAAAGGGAAACACAAATTTTCACAGTGGGACTCTATGGAATATTTTTTTTATTTTATTCTTACACAAAAGATACAAAGGGAGTTTTAACTAAGTAGTTACCATTATATTCAAAAAAAAACATAAAAAAATGAAAAATACTTATAATTTTATAAATTATAGAGCATATTTTATACACAAGATTTATATAATAAGAGATAATCACAAAAATTTTTATATTGCATGCTTTATGATATGTATCAAAAATAAGAGATGCACGTATCAGAAAATACACGGCGGGATAGCTCAGGCGGTTAGAGCGCAGGATTCATAACCCTGAGGTCAGGGGTTCAACTCTCCTTCCCGCTACTTTTTTAAGTAATAGCCATTCATTTATTTTATCAACCCCATTATTAAACAATTTTAATATGACTTTTTTTAAATCGCTTTTATCTAGTATTTTAGGTACTATTATTGGATTATGTTTTTTTGTTTTTCTTTTTTTCCTCTTTATTATAGGGATAGTAGCTGTTTTCAAACCCGATGAAGACCAAAAAATAGAAGTGAAAAATAACTCTGTTTTATTATTTGATATGTCGGGAACTATTTCTGAAAAAACAGAAGACTCACCTGATATAATCTCTTTGCTCAATGAAGATTTTGATAATAAAGGATATGCTCTCAAAGATATACTAATATCTCTCAAAGAAGCAAAAACAGACCCAAAAATTAAAGGAATATACTTACAATCTCATAACCTTCTAACAGGATTTGCCTCCGCAAAAGAAGTGAGAGATGCACTTGTGGATTTTAAAACATCCGGGAAATTTATATATGGGTATGGTGAGGTTATTTCAAAACTCGATTATTATATACTTTCTACAGCAGATACCATTTATGTAACCCCCGAAGGAATGGTAGAATTAGGGTCTTTCAGATCATCTTCTCTCTTTTTTAAAGGTGCTTTTGATAAATTAGAAATAGAACCATTGATATTCAAAGTAGGAGATTTTAAAAGCTACGGAGAACAATTTACCCGAAAAGAATTTAGTAATGAAAACAAAATACAAATAAACGATCTTATACAATCCCTTTATACAACAATGATTCAAGAAGAAGCATCTTCAAGAAATATATCCGAAACATCACTCAGAAACATTTTTAATAATGATTTTATACTATCCGCAAAAAATGCAGTAAAGAAAGGAATCATTACTAATACGGGATACGAAGATGAAATAGAATTATTTTTAAAAAAAAGAAGTTCCTTAACAGAAAAAGGAAAAATACAGTTCATCTCTCTTAAAAAATATATAAAAGCAGTTAAAAAAACACACTATTCAAAAAATCAAATAGCAGTGATAATAGCTGAAGGTACTATTATGCCAGGAAAATCAACAGATGAAGTAATAGGTTCTGAATCATTAGCCCAAGAAATTAAAAAAGCAAGAGAGAATACGAAAATAAAAGCTGTAGTTATCCGTATCAATTCTCCTGGAGGCTCTGCAATGGCTTCGGATATAATATGGAGAGAAATAATGCTTACTAAAAAAATAAAACCATGCATCGCTTCTATGTCTGATGTGGCAGCATCCGGAGGATACTATATTGCAATGCCCTGCGATACCATAGTGGCACAAAAAAATACTATTACTGGATCCATAGGAGTTGTAGGAATATTATTTGATTTTCATAGATTTTTAGAAAACAAATTAGGAATCACCTATGATGAAATAAGCACAGGAAAGAAAAGCAGCCTAATAGGTGCTGGGTTCGCAAGCACACCAACCGACTTAGAAAAAGCTACTATTCAGAATATGATAAATGATACTTATGAAAGTTTTACTACTAAAGCATCAGAAAGTAGACGTATCCCTTTAGAAAACCTAAAAAAAATAGCTGGAGGAAGAGTGTGGATAGGAGATTCAGCACAAAAAATAGGATTGGTAGATGTTATAGGAAATTTAGAAACAGCAATACAAATAGCATCACATAAAGCACATTTAGATAGTGGTTATCATGTAGTGTATTTTCCTAAACCAAAACCATTTGCAGAACAAATAATGGAAAAAATTTCCAATACCACAGAAGAAATCTATTTGAGCAATAAATATGGAATTTTGTATCCGTATAAAAAAGAACTGCAAAAATTAAACCAATACAAAGGAATAAATATGTACATCCCTTATAATATAGAATTTCAATAAACATGAAAATAACAATTCCCGATAGTCCCTATAAACGAGTCGTCATAATTGGAGGTGGATTTGGAGGACTAAAGTTAGCGAGGGACTTAAATAAAAAAGGATACCAGATAGTTCTTATAGATAAGAATAATTACCATACCTTTCAACCTTTACTATATCAAGTAGCCACAGGGCAATTAGAAGCAACTTCTATAGCCACACCATTCCGCACAGTATTTAGAAAATATGATGTCATATTTAGAATGGCAGAAGTAGTCAAAATAATACCCAAAGAAAATAAAATAGAAACAAATTTAGGACATGTATCTTATGACTATTTAGTAATAGCAACAGGTTCTATAACGAATTATTTTGGATTAGAGGATGTGAAAAAATACTCCGTATCTATGAAAACTATTAACGAAGCATTAAATCTTCGGAGTATGTTTTTACAAAACCTTGAGGAAGCAGTAAACCTAGAAATAGGTGATCATCAAGAATCTCTATTAGACCTCATAGTAGTAGGAGGAGGACCTACGGGAATAGAAACAGCAGGAGCACTCGCCGAGTTAAAGTCCCATGTATATCCCAATGACTATAAAGAATTAGATTTTCATAGAATGGACATCCATCTTATAGAAGCCGCTCCAAGACTTTTAGGGGCAATGACTGAAAAAACATCAGAGAAAGCAAAAGAATATTTAGAAGCATTAGGGGTACATGTTCATCTGAACACCTCTGTAAATTCATACGATGGTCAATACGCATATTTAAATAACGGAAAAAAAATACTATCTTCTTCCCTTATATGGACTGCGGGAGTAGAAGGAAATACCATACCGGGCATAGATTCAAATGCTATTGCACGCGGAAATAGATTAAAAGTGAACGATTATCTACAAATACAAGGATATGAAAATATCTTTGCCATAGGAGATATAGCAGCACAAATAACCGACAAAAAAACAAAACCTGACCCAATGGTAGCACCACTTGCAGTACAACATGCGACACTTCTGGCAAAAAATTTATATAGAAAAACAAAACAAAAACCATTCCTTCCTTTTCAATATGTAGATAAAGGATCCATGGCTACTATAGGAAAAAATAAAGCAGTAGTAAACATAAAAAGCATGGAATTTTATGGAATATTCGCATGGTTTATATGGGTTTTTGTTCATATAATGGCATTAGTTGATTTTAGAAATAGAATCATTGTTTTCATTAACTACGCATGGAATTATTTGAATTCGGATAAAAGCATCCGACTTATTCTGAGAACCTTTCAGAGAGTTAAATAATTTTTTAATACACATGAGGGGTTCTAAAAATTCAAACCCTCAAAACTGTATCCCTTAAAAATCAATAGTTACCAACATTTTTTTTGAATAAATCAATTTTCAAACCCCACCACATGAAATATACAGCCCGAAGAGATGCTACTCTTATAGATCAGTTATTAGAAATGCATGGAGCAAAAAATAAAACACATATAAAAAAAATAGCCAAACACTCTTATATATGGGTCAACGAATTATTAGTAAAAAAACTCAATACTATCGTCCTGGCCGGGCAACATATACTACTTCAGAAGAACGAAAAAACACCAATAACTCAAAAACCAAATTTTAAAATTGTATGGGAAGATGACTTTTTAATAGTAGTAGAAAAACCATCTGGTATATTGAGTGCAGGAGTTCAAATAACCAGAAAACCAACCATGCATCAACTCATAAATGAATATCTGAAAGAGAAAAACAAACGGGCTTTTGTTATTCATAGATTAGACAAGGAAGTAATGGGGCTTATGTTATTTGCTAAAACAGAAGAATGCTTCCATTATTTTATAGAAAATTGGCGAACAGTTCAAAAAAAATATCTTGCATTAACAGAAAATATCCCTAACCCTCCCGAAGGAAATATCTATAACTACCTTATAGAAAAAAAAGAAAAAATGTTTGTATTAGAAAAACCACATCCCGAGGCAAAAGAAGCTATTACCCTGTATAAAGTAAAACAAATTATCCCTCCTTATTGTCTAGTAGAACTTCATATCTTGACAGGGCGTAAAAACCAAATACGAGCACATTTACAGCATATACAATGTTCTATAGTAGGAGATTACAAATATGGAGCATCTTCTGAATACAAAAGAAAAATACGTCTTATGGCTTTTTTTATAGAATTTTTACATCCTGTAAACAAAAAAAAACTTGTTTTTGAACTGCAGCCATCTCCCTATTTCTTAAACCCCCAAGAAGAAGACGAAACATAAATAAAAACTTACAAGAATATCATACATTAAAAAGATAGAAACATTATCAAAATATGTTAAAAAAAAACAGTAATAAAAAAAAGAACAATGCATCAAATACATCGGTGCAAAATGTTAAAACACAAAATATAAAAAAAGAATTTTTTGACGTTTCTTTTTTGAGTGCTTTAGGAAATAAGAAACTATTGATTTCTATGGGTATATTTTTGGGCATGGTCTTGTTCATTTTCTATGATTTTTTGTTTTTCAAAAAAACATACCTTTTTAAAGATATAGGAAGTGATATAATCAATCAAATTTTTCCTTATCTTATAGAATTGCATAATTATTTAATAGAGTATGGAATTCCATCTTGGTCTTTTGCATCAGGTATGGGGCAAAATATATTTTCCTTCACATTTACTGATCCAATGGAATACCTTTCTTATTTCATGCATAAAGAAAATCTTCCTTATCTTATAGGATATATAGTTTTTATAGAGATTATCATTTCCGGTATAGTATTTTATAAATATCTTAAAACTATGGATCTATCAGATGCCTCTTGTATAATAGGCGGTTTGCTGTATGCTTTTAGCGGATTTAATATAGTATCGGGTGCATGGATAGTATTTACCACAGAAGTTACACTCATGGCTTTGACTTTGTTAGGCTTTGAAAAACTATACCAAAAAAATATCTATTGGCTTCTGCCGATACCCATTCTATATGTATCTATGCAAAGACCCTTTAACCTATTGGTTCTCTCTCTTTTTCTATTCCTGTATATTACTTGGAGATTTTTTCAGACAGAAAACACTTTTATTTTCAAAAAATATGCTTTTATTCTCTTAAAAACAGCAGGTGTTGCATCTATTGGCTTAGTAATAGCATCACCTTTTTTATTTGAACATATAAGAACGATGTTAGAAAGTCCAAGAGGGAGTGGAGAAAATTCTCTTGCTTCTCTTTTGATGACACAGCCCATATTCAAACTATCAGATTCTTTGCAATTTGGAACGGCTATGACCCGTATGTTTGCATCAGATATATTGGGAAGTGGAAGTTTGTTTAGAGGATGGCAAAATATATTAGAAGCCCCGCAATTTTATTGCGGAATAGCCTCTTTGCTTCTCATTCCACAGGTTTTTGTTAACAAAAATACCACACAAAAAATAGTATTTGGAGTATTTTTAGGAATTTGGATACTTATTATAATTTTTCCTTACTTCCGATATGCTTTCTGGTTCTTTACGGGTGATTATTACAGAAGCGTATCATTTTACATAGGATTAGTATTTACTCTCTATGCTATATTTGCTTTAGAAAAGATGATAAAAAATGGAACGCTCCATATACCATTGCTTATAGGAACTTTATCGGTACTGATCATACTTCTTTATTACCCCTATTTTCCCCGAAAAAATACGATGGATTCTTCATTAACCCTCTCTGTTACTATACTTCTATGTATATATACCTTTCTATTGGTATTGATTTCTAAAAAAATTTCGTTTTCTCTCTTTACATTCTTCTTTTTTTGTGTGATAGAGTTATCTTATTTTTCTTTCATTTCTGTAAACAGAAGAGATTTGGTTTCTACCGATGACCTGCATAAAAAAATAGGATATAATGATTATTCTAATGAAGCAATTGCGTATATAAAAAAGATAGATAATTCGCTTTTTTATAGAGTAGATAAAAATTATTATTCTACTCTCGCTATACATGGAAGTTTGAACGATGGAATGGCTCAAGAATATTTTGGAACAAGCAGCTATAATTCGTTTAATTCCAAATATTACGTTAATTATCAAAAACTCTACGGGATTATTAATAAAAACAGTGAGGTAGAAACCCGATGGGCACCAGGTCTTAATTACAGAGTTCTTTTAGAAGGAATGAATAGTGTAAAATACCTTTTAACCAAGCAGGTAAATTTTCCTCTTTGGAGGGTTACCCATGATTCCTTAACTACACTTGGAGATGTAACCGTTTGGAAACATAAATTTGCACTTCCTTTGGGGTATTGCTACGATAAAATTTTTCCTCTTACTCGTTTTGAACCCATGAGTAACGATGAAAAAGATTACATAAGTCTCATGACGGCTGTTGTTTTAGATGCCGATGTATCAGAATTATCAACCATCTCCCAACTTTCCATATCAGAAATAACACAGGGATTGGATTTGAATATTTATAAGCAGCTTACAGAAAAACTATACCAGGAAGCGTTCCAAATTACCTCTTTTTCACATACTTTTATAACAGGAAATGTAAATGTAAATGGAGCAAGAATGATGTATTTCTCCATTCCTTATGAAAACGGATGGGATATACAAGATACAAATGGGAATCAATATAAAAAATATATTCTCAGCAACGGAATGACAGGTATATACTTACCAAAAGCAGGAAAATACCAATTAGAACTCAAATATACTAATAAGATGGTTCAAATGGGAATCCCTTTTAGTATTTTAGGAATATTCATATATGCAGGTATGCTCTCTTTTGTTTTTATAAACAAAAGAAAAAAAAACAGAGTACTATAAGATATACATGAAGAAACGTCATTCTTTCATAAAAATGAGCTACAGAGCATCTTAGAATAACAAAAATGAGTATTGATTTTTTAATTATGAATAATAAAAAACTTATTTTATTATAATTATTCTCATAAAATGATTGTTTTATGAGAGTAATTTTCAAATCAATTTTTTTTTTGAAAAAATAAGATGGGGAGTATCTATTTTGAATATTATAAATCATTGATTATCAAGCAAATAGAGTAGCTGAGTAGTTACCTTAGGAAAAAAGAAATTAAGAAATACTATATTACAAATAAAAAATATAATCACAACAAATATTATAAACAAGCAAAACTATATAAAAAAAATAAAAATACTCTCCAACTACTCGTTTTTATTTCTTTTTCGTCTCATAATAATTTACAAATAGATATTTGATTTTGCAATAATATTTTTAGTTCAGCAAATATAAGCATAAAATAGGGGTATCTATCTCTGATAGGGATACCATGTCTAAAATATAATGGTGGATGGTTTAGCACATGACCCAATTAAACTTTTCATAGTTATCCTGAATATCTATTTATATTCCATACCATGTTTTGAGTAAAAAACAAGAAGGGGTAATGAGGCTGAGTATGATTATATATTTTTTGATATGTTATGTTTTTTCTGTGGGGGATAAACTTTTTTCCCATTTACTTACTACCGTAGTAGCAATACTATTTCCCCACACATTGGTAGCAGATCGAAACATATCACAAAAATGATCTATAGGTAAGATAAGGGCAATCCCTTCGGGAGGTATTTGAAACATAGCACAGGTAGCTGTCACTACTACTAAAGAAGCTCTTGGTACCCCAGCTATTCCTTTGCTGGTGAGCATTAACACTATGAGCATAGTAAATTGTGTTCCTAAATCTAAATGGATATTGTATGCTTGTGCGATGGCTATGCTTGCAAAGGTCATATACATCATACTCCCATCTAAATTAAAAGAATATCCAAGAGGCAAAATGAAAGCAACTATTTTATCTTTACAGCCAAATTTTTCTAAAACTTCGGTAAGTTTTGGGAACACTGCCTCACTACTGGTGGTGCTAAATGCTATTATGAGAGGAGATGCTATTGCTTTCAAGAGATCAAAAACCCTTCCTTTTAAAATAATAAATCCAATGAGCATTAATACTGCCCAAAGGGTCGTTATTCCAAAAAGAAAGAACAAGAGGTATTTTCCATAGAATAAAAAAATAGAAAGTCCTTTTGTTGCAATGACTGCAGATATAGCCCCAAACACTCCAATCGGAGCAAATTTCATAACATATCCTACCATAACCAATATTACATGAGAAATAGAATCAAAGAGCTGTATAACCGGTTTTCCTTTTGCTCCTAAGCTGGCGGTTCCTATACCAAAAAAAATACTAAATACGACTATTTGTAAAATTTCATTATGAGCCATAGCTTCTATCATACTTTTGGGAAACACATGCTCTATAAATTTTTGAAAACTGAATTCTTGGGTCTTATTTATGAGATCTTTTGCACTTTCTATATCAGCATTATCAAGTCCTATTCCTGCACCAGGTTGAAAAACATTTACCAACAGCATCCCTATGCATAAGCTTACTAATGATGCGGATAAAAACCAAAACAATGCTTTACTTCCCACTCTTCCTACTGTTTTTAAATCTCCTAATTTGGCTATTCCTACGACTAGAGTAGTAAAAACTAAAGGAGCTATTATCATTTGAACTAATCTCAAAAAAATAACAGTCAGTATTTTGATATTTTGGGCAAAATCATTTTTGAAATTATTTTCACTCAATTCATAAACTCCATAACCAACCATAATACCAACAAGCATTGCATAGATAATCTGCAGTGTTAAACTTTGAGAAGTGCTTTTTATTTTCATTTCCATTATATTATAAGAGCTTGCTAGGTGTTTTTTTAGTATCTTAGTACGTAGGAATATTAATATCCATTGTTTTTGTCCATGTGGGAATAGGGGAGTGATTCACTATATTTTTAGATATCATTCCACCAAAAAAAGCAGAGATTCCTTTTTTAGAGTGGGTTCCCATAGCAATAATATCTGCGTCTACAGATTGTGCAAAATCCAAAATCCCCTCTGATTCTTTTTCATCAAATATAGTATTTACTGTATAGTTTGTTATATCAAAGTAGTCGGCATATTTGTGTATATTTGTTTTTACTTCTCCTTCTACATTGAGTGCAGATGTGTATACTTTGAGTATATGTATACGGGCTTTCAAAAGATTTTGGAAGTGTTTTAGGTGTTTTATAACCACTTCTTGTTCTTGCTCTAAATCTGTTGGATAAACTATATTTTTAATTTTCCGTAAATCGCATCTATATTTAACAGTTATCACGGGACAGTGCGCATACCGTGTTATTTTATCTGCATTAGAACCAACAAATACTTCTTCTAATCCATCTGATCCTTTGGATCCCATTATTACCAGGTTGGTATTCATATATTTTATGATATCAATAATTTTTATGAATTTATTTGCAACCTCTATCACAGGCTTTATTTCCACTTGGAACTTTTTATTCGTATCGATAATTTCTTCCATTTTTTTTAATACCACTTGTTTTATACGGAGATGATGGGGGTTTTCTAATTCATCCTCTTCACCGAGTAGTTTTGCTATACTACTTGTATTATCTTCTATTATATGTATTAAATCTATGGAAGATCGGTATTCTTCGGCTAATAAAATAGCACTGTCTAAGGCATAATTTGCTTCTTCAGAAAAATCGGTAGGGACTACGATTCTTTTTATCATAATACATGTAATTTATTTATATTTACTTTCCATATTTACACGGAGTTCTCTCCCTTCAAACCGTATTCCTTTAAAGCATTTGATAACTTTTTCTACGTATCTTTTATCTACTTCAAAATGAGAAACATTTTTTTGAAGATTGAGAAGTCCAATATTTTCTTTTCTTAAATTAGTGGTATCGCATATAAAACGTAATAAATCCCCTTTGTTCATATCGTCTGCTTGTCCTATATTGATAGAAAAATTTGTCATTTCGTATGCCTTTCTCTTTTCTGAATATTCTCTTTCGGTATCATTATTTCTATAAGAGGAATTATCATTTTTATATTTTTTATCAAAAGAGTTTTCGCCCTTGTAGGAACTTCTATTATTTCGTGAGTTTCTATCATTTGGATATTTTTCATACGGAGAACTTGCCTTTCTATCCCTATCTCTGTCTATAGCATCGTCGTTTAGGTCTCTTTCGGAGCTGGTGTAGCCGAGTTTATCAAGTTCTAAGGTGACTAATTTTTGTATAAGTTCTGTTTTTGTTATAGTTTCTAAGAGTGCTTCTACTTGATGGAGGATTTCAGGTGCAAGATTTTCTTTTATTTCTACGTCTAATATTCGGGAAGCCCAATGGGTTATTCTGTTTTTTCTAATTTGGATTGTTCCTGGTATTTTTACTTTATGAAATAATATCTTTAAACTTTGCTCTATAAATTTTATTTTGCGTATATCCATCCTTGTGATGAGAGAAATAGATATTCCTTTTTTTCCTGCTCTTGCTGTTCTACCGCTACGGTGAGTGTAGTAATCCATATCATCGGGAAGTGAAAAATGAATGACGTGGGTAAGATCATTTACATCTATGCCTCTTGCTGCTACATCGGTTGCTACTAAAAGCCGGAGAGTATGTGCCTTAAATTTTTGCATTACATAGTCCCTTTGTGATTGAGAGAGGTCTCCATGAAGGGCTTCTGCGTGATAACCATCTTTTGTGAGTTCCGTAGCTACGTGTTGGGTATCTAATTTGGTTCTGCAAAAGATAATTCCAAACATTTCTAAATCATTATCTATGATTCTTTTGAGGGCTTCTATTTTATCTGATGCTTTTACTACAGAATACTGATGTTCAATATTCGCATTGACTGTTTGATTGACGGTGAGAGACACTTCTACAGGGTTGTTCATATACATTTTAGAAATTTGTCTGATTTCTTTTGGCATAGTTGCCGAAAAAAGCCATGTGAGTTTATCTTGTGATGTATGTGAAAGGATAGTATCTATGGCTTCTTTAAATCCCATTTGAAGCATTTCATCTGCTTCATCTAAAATAAAGTATTTTATTTTTTCTAAACGAACTACTTTTCTTTCTAATAAATCTATAAGCCGTCCTGGAGTGGCTACTATAATATGCACCCCGCTTCTAATTGCTTTTATTTGATTGACAATCGATGCTCCTCCGTATACGACCTCTATTTTTACGCGAGAAAGATATTTTGCAAACTCCTGCATTTGCTTTGCTATCTGCTGTCCTAATTCTCTGGTTGGACATAAAATTATTGCCTGAGTATTATCAATGGAGGTATCTATTGCTTGTAAAAGTGGTAATCCAAATGCGGCTGTTTTTCCGGTTCCTGTGTTTGCAAGTCCTATAAAATCTTTATCGTTCGATAAAAGTATAGGAATTGATTTTTCTTGTATAGATGATGGGGTAACAAATCCCATATCTGTTAAGGCTTTTAATAATGGTTCTGATAATCCTAATTCTGAAAATTGATTCATAGTATATTTATATATTTATTTAAGTAAAAGCAATTATAATATTATTTTTTTAATTTTTAAACATTTTATTTTTTTATAGTTATTTATTACAATAATTACTCTTAATTATAAATTTTTGCAAAAAAACACGATTCATAGTTTTGTAATACACAGCTGGTAGTGCAAAATAACTACTTTAATAATAAAACATTGAAAAAAAATACCATTTCTCATAAGAAACCAAAAACTATAGAAAAAGAAAGTAGTAATCTGCGTTTCTATTTTTGTATTGTAGTTGTTGGGGCTGTTCTTTATCTCAAGGCAATCAGGTTTGATTTTGTGGGTTTAGATGATAAAGGAACATTAGTAGATAATCAAAAATACTTTTCTGATATTTATAATCTCTTTCGTGGCTTTTACGAATCTTATTGGTCAAGTTTTTACAGACCTATACTCTTTGGAAGTATTATTCTTGACTTTCAATATATGGGAATAAATCCCCATTTATACCATCTGACGAATATTATATATCATATTATCTGCTGTTGTTTGCTTTTTCGCTTGTTATTATTTCTCAAAAAAGAAAAAAGTATCGCTTTTATCCTCACTCTTCTTTTTACAGTGCATCCTCTTTTTACTCAAGCGGTAGGTTGGGTTTATGGCCGCAATGATACTCTTTTAGGTATATTTACTATTCTCAGTTTTTTTTATTTTGGTTCTTTTTTAAAAATAAATCAGCAGAAATATTTTTGGATACATTGTATTTTTTATGCAATATCCCTCTTCGTAAAAGAAACTGCCCTCGTTATTCCTCTCATATGTACCGTTTATTATTTTCTTTTCATTCATTTTCAAAATAAAAATACAGATAAGACACTTCTCTTTTTTCCCATTCTTTGGGTATTAATAAGTATTCTTTGGGCTGTCATAAGATATACTGCATTGGAATTTCGTTCCGCAGACGAAATAGCAAGAGGTCTCATAAAACAAGAAGAAATAGTAGGAGTAGATGCATTTTTGAAAAACGTTCCATTCCTTTTTGAAGCATTGGGAAAGTTTTTATTTCCTTATAATCTCTCTGTATATCCTTCTTTTCATACTTTTACCACTTTTTTAGGAGTAGCTTTGTATATAGTCATCATTTTTTTGTTGTTTATATCTAAAAAAAGAAATTATACCACCTCTCTATTTGCTTTTGTATGGTGGTTTGTGTTTCTTATTCCTCCCATTTTTATCTATTATACCGATGGAAGATATGATTATTTGGAGCATAGAATATACGTGCCCGCAATAGGTATGGTATTCTTGCTCGGTGAGGTATCTGCCATGATTCCTCCACAAAAAGTAAAAATATTTGGTGGGATAATAATTTCTATTTTTTTCATTCTTACATGGATCCATTTGGATAATTTCAAGGGTATAGAAACCTTTTGGACAAGTGCCGCAAAAACATCTCCCAAAAAGATTTCTCCCAACAAATGGTCTGCTATGTACTACGACCAAATGGGTAATACAACAAAAAGTACAGAATACCTCCACAAAATTTTACAAATAGATTCTCATAATCTATATGCTCTAGATCTTTTATCTCTCTTTTATTTCAAAAAAAAAGAATATCAAAAAGCAAAACTTCTTCTCAAAAGATCTGTAAATATTAATAATCGGGATATAAACCTGATTTCTAACTATGGGTATATTTTAGAAAAAGAAAATAAATGGGACTCTGCGGAAATATATTTTAGAAAAGCTGCTGCTTTGGATACATCCAAAACATATTTCAAAATATATAAAAAAATAGGGGATTATGCTCTCCGAAAAGGACAAACAGACAGTGCTAAAAAATACTATAAAACATCTCTTGCCATAGATGCGCATCAGGTTTCGGTGCTGCTTGCTCTCGGAGATATTGTATTAGCAGAAAAAAACATTCCCTTGGCTGAAAAATGTTGGTTAAAAGCTTTATCATTGCAACCTCAAAATAAAATACTATATGAGCGACTTATACAAATATATATTGCTCAAAAAGAAACAGAAAAAGCAAAGCAAATATGGGATAAAGCTCAAAAAAAAGGAATAAAAGTTATGAGTTATAAATTATAAAAAAATTGTTTGTCCACAAAAACAATCAAACATGAATAGACAGCATTTATTTTTGAATGTTATTTTCCTTTTCCTTTTTATATTTTTATCTGTTTCGGATTTTGTGAAATTACGTATAACGGGGTTTAGTAGTAACGCTGTTCGGCATGGGCAAAAAAGCAAAAAGGGGAACAAAAGATGATATACTTCTGTCCACCCCACTTTTGCAAAACCTGTCTTACCTGATGTCCTTTTCTGTAGTGAGAGTTATTGGGTTAGTAATCTTGTAAATGATAATGAACCTAATCTCCAGTTGTCATTTTGATTAATAAACACTTCCGTTACCATAAATGTATTTATCACTTCTTTTCCACCTACAACGGCTGTCAATATTATTTTACTTAATAATATTGCTGTATTATCAATAATTTGAATAGAAGTTTCTTGAATTTCTGCATTTTTGTACCAAATTCCACCGTTTTTAATAACATTGATTTCTTGTTCTTTACCCCAACTTCCACCCATATGAACGTAAACAGATTGCTTGTGGAAAAGAACTGTTAAAGAATCAACATTTTTATCGGACATCCAAAGCCATTTTTTTTTGGATAAGTTTTTTAATTCTTGTTCTAAATTTGTATTTTTCATTGACTTTGGCTCGGTTGTTTGTGCTGAAACCTGAATTACAAATATTAGTGAAAGAAAAATAATAGTTAAAAAAAAATATTTCATGATTTTTGTTTTTATATATTAATTAGTTTTTAAAGCTGATTCTACTCCCATTGCATCAATAATTTGTTGGGTATTTTTTGCTCCTGCAATTTCAATCTTTGATAAACCAAAATTAAATTCAATTAATTCTTCTGATGAAAAAACTGAACTACTTGCGTTTACATTTTCCAACAAATGGTCTAAACTTGATGTTCCTGGTATAGGTACAATAAATGGTTTCTGTGTAAGTAACCAAGACAATGAAATTTGTGCTGCAGTTTTATTTTTTCTTAATCCCCATTCCTTTAAATAGTCAAGTAATTTTAAGTTTTGTTTTATGTTTTCAGGTTTTACTCTTGGCAAAACGGCACGAAAATCTCCTTGTCCAAATTTTGTATTTTCATTTATTGAACCAGCTAAAAAACCGTAGCCCATTGGACACCAAGGCACAAATCCAATACCTAATTCTTCACAAAGTGGTATAACATTTGTTTCATAATCTCTTGTCCAAATTGAATATTCATTTTGAATTGCTGCAAGTGGCTGTTCAGCGTGTGCTCTTCTGATTGTCTTTACTCCTGGTTCAGAAAGACCCCAATGTAACACTTTGCCTTCTTTCATTAAATCTTTAATTGTACCTGCAACATCTTCAATTGGCACATTTGGGTCAACTCGGTGTTGATAATACAAATCAATATAATCAGTATTTAATCTTTTTAAAGATCCCTCTACTGCTCTTCTAATATTTTCTGGTCTACTATTTAACGCCCTTCCTCTGCCACTTTGATGATTAGGATTCACTTCAAAGCCAAATTTTGTAGCAAGGACAATATTTTTTCTGAAAGACCTCACAGCTTCGCCAATTTGAGTTTCATTTGTCAATGGACCATAAACTTCTGCTGTATCAAAAAATGTAATTCCATTTTCATAAGCTTGGGCGTAAAGTTTATTTACAAAACCCTGTTCTCTAACACCACCTCCATAAAAGCCAACCACTGGTAATCCACCTAAGCCCATGGATGAAACTTCTAATTTTCCAAGTTTACGTTTGTTGTTTTTTATATTACTTTTTGTACTGATGATATTTGCTGGGATATAACTTGAAAGTAATGATTGTCCAACTACAGTACTTGCACTTGCTAAAACTGTCTTAGCAATAAAATCTCGACGATTGATACTCTTGTTTTTCATTTTTTATAATGTTAATTAGATTATTATATTATTTCACAAAAATAAATCAAACATGAATATAAAACATTTATCTTTGAATTTTCTAAACAAATTATAATTTTTTTTTTTGAATTTTATTTAAAAAAACGAAAAAAAAGTGTTAATTTTTGTTAATAAGTAATTTTATAGTAAAAAACCTTATAATTTTATCTCTATTTTGTTGTATTTCTAAACGAATATTTTTATTTGTCTTTGCGTTTTCGTGGTATACTTGTGCCATTTTTAATTTTTATTACATACAGTAAATGCTAAAAAAAGAATATTTTCATAAAATACAAACGCTGATAGTTTTTTTTATTTTTAAGATTGTTTAGGTAATAAAAGCATAAAAAATAATTTAAATGAGAAAAAAACTGAAATACTTTTGTTTTTTTTATAATATTATTTATATACTAACGTAGTGAAACTATACATTAATTGTATAATTATTTGCCAATATTTGCCAAAATACTATTTTTTAATAGTTGCAAAGATATTTGTGTTCTTTTAGAATAAAAAGATGAAACAATATATTTGTTTGCTAAGGATACAGAGGCATAGAAAAAACTTTGGCAAAATGAATCCATGTGTATTGCTTCTCGAGAAAAACCGAGTAAGGAATATGTTTCATGTTAACCCTACTTTCATGAGTGCCAATTTTCCATTAAAAACCACGATGAAATTTATAATAAAAAAAAACCACGAATTAATTCGTGGAATATGGAGATATGCGTTTGCAATATTATGTATTCTTATTCTTTCTGTAGAATATTCTTTTGAAAAAGTTTTTTTCATAATTCCAAAAGAAAGAGAACTTGCCTACCAAAAATCCATAGAAGAGGAGAAAAATATTATAGATAGGAAGGATACAAATATAGTAGATAACCGAAAAGAGAATGTTGGATTCTTGGGAGAAAGATGCAAGGATGGGCTTTTTAATTATCATTATAGTTGTTCCCGTTAAAATGAATACGAGTAGAACGAGAAACACATCTGTTACACTGTTGAGTTTCCATCTTTTTCGCAGTGTTTCTATTGATTTTTTCATAGGAGGTTAAATATCTTATTAAGTATTTTAATAGTAATGAGATAGGTTGGTTTTATGCCGATAATTCCTAAACTGCCCGATGCAAGTGTGTTCCCGGTGAGAAGTGGATTGTCTGAAGCGTAATAAGCATAGAGGAGTTTTATATCTGCCCTGATGTTATGGCGTATAGTGGATTGGCTTTGTATTGCCTTTTGGTAATGAGCCCCTTCCATTTCTAAGCCAATTGCTTTCCAAGACGATGAATGAAAGTATTCTAAAATATCTTTGTTTTGCAGAGAAGTGCCAAGCACCGTAATCATATTTCCTTCATAGACAGATACTGCATCGTTTTGAAAGTCAGTGAGAGTGAGTTCATTTTTGAATGGATAATTATCCCCGCTCCCTTCAAATACGTGAGCAGTGGGAATCATAATATCTCCTTTATTACCCTGAAGTATGCCTGCTTTTCCCATTATAGATATTGTTTTTACATTGATATGAACATTGGACTTATGGGGTTGTTTCCATATCTTTAAGAGTTCATCCATTATCTCGTATGCTTGCTCTCCAAAGGCATAATCAATGACAATAAGAACGGGTTTCTCTTTATATATACGTTCTGTATCTATTTTTATTTCGGGTATTATGTTATGGATGGGGACTTTGCTCATATCTATTATCTGTGCGGAGATATTGGTTCCATTGGTATCGGATATAAAAGTCATTCCGTTTTCAGATGCAAATTTTTCTATTTGGGCTGATAGATGTTTTTCTTTACTGAGATTGAGTATGAGGTTTTCTATATCACTATATTGGATTACTTCGTCTCTTTCCTTTAAAGCATCATATATATAGAGGGTATTAAGAAAGCTGTGCATATTTGCACTGATAATATGCAAGGGTCTATCAAAGAGATGTTCTGTTTCTAGGTGTTTTTTTATTTTATGGGCAAATTTTTCTCCATAGATATGATGTCCAATCCTTTGTCTGAGGGCGGGAGAGAAGGTAATTTCTATATCATTCGTTCCTGGTTCTAATTCTTTGGCGTTTTTTCCTAACCAATATACTATATAAAACAGTCCATTGTTGCTGGATTTAGAATTTTGTAATCGGTAAAATATATTTTTGGTTTCTTCATAAGTCCTGCCCAAGAGAGTTGATGTATAAATAAAAGCAAGTTCTAAATCTTGAGGGGTAGTTTCTTGTTGTTGGACAATATTTTCTAAATATGCCCATTCTATGGGATGTAGTTCTGATTGATTTTTGATTTTCCATGCTTCATTATAAAAGAAAGTGAGGTGAGTTAATATATCATAGATTTCACTTCTTCCTCGGGTTATTTCTATGAACATTTGATTTTTACCTATCTTATAACAGTTTCTTTTTCGGGCGTAAGGAACTATGGGGTCTATTCCTGATTTGTGGAGTCCTTCCTCTGATACAAGTCGAATAGAACGGCATTCTTCTATTCCTTTTGGTAAACGTTCTATAACATAAGCTAGTCCGTTGAGTTCTATCTTGGAAATATCGCTTATTGCTCCATAAATTTCGGGTTTGATAGTTAAAAGAGCTTCTTTGAGTTGATTTCCTGAGGAAGTATAGGGTTTAAGGATTCCTATATTAAAAATATGCCTCATTTCTATGTAAAGACGCTCTATAGCGGCACGTGATTCTTGAGCTTTTGTAAATACTATTTCTTTTGACTCTTCCATAAATCGTATTGTTATTGGTTATTGTATTTCAAAATGTAAAACTAATTGTTCTTGTATGTATCCTTTACATACGTCTCCTGCTTTTACTTTTCCTACTCCCTTTGGAGTTCCTGTAAATATGATATCTCCCACCTTAAGAGTTATAAATCGAGAGGCAAAAGATATAATTTTTTCAAAAGAATGTAACATCATAGATGTATTCCCTTTTTGAACCACCTGTTCATTTATAGAAAGAGAAAAATTAAGATTTTTTATATCAGAAAAAGATTCTTTTGAAAAAAAAAGAGAGAGGGGTGCAGACCCATCAAATGCTTTGGAAAGCTCCCAAGGAAGCCCTTTGTCTTTTAGTTTATTTTGTAAGTCCCTTGCTGTAAAATCAACTCCTAATCCTATAGAATCAAAGTATTTATGTGCAAATTTCTCTTCTATGTTTTTTCCTTCTTTGCAGATTCTGAGTATAATTTCTATTTCGTGGTGTATGTTTTGAGAGAAATCAGGTAAATAAAAGGGTTTATTATCTTTTATAACCGATGTTTCGGGTTTCATAAAGATTATTGGTTCTTCGGGCACTTCATTTTGCAGCTCCTGTATATGCTCCGCATAATTTCTTCCTATTGCAATTATTTTCATTGATTTTTTATAGTTTATTAAAAAGATAATTTTAATTATGTCAATAAAGTTGAGAAAATATAAAAAAAGAATATTATTTAGTATAATTATAAATAAAATCTAAAAAATACAAATAATTTTCTAAATGTTAAGAAATTAAGCAATAGAAAGCACTAAAAATACATTTGTATTGTTTTTTTATGCTTTTTATGTTATTGTACCTTTTTTTACAATGCATTTTTGGAAAATAACTTATTTTATAGTATCATTTCATACACTCATGAAGAAAAAAATACATATAGTTTTTACATTACTCGTATTTTACTGCAATTATCAAGGTTATTCTCAAGCAAATGGAATAGATTCAGGAGTATACTTTATAGTACTCAAAAATAAAATGGAACTCTTTGGAACATTTTTAGAAAAAACAGAAGAAAAAATGATTTTTTCAGATATGATTATAAAACAAATAGAAATTTCCCCCTCCAATATAGAAGAAGTAACCCGAGTATACCCCAATGCAATGTGTATCTTTAAAACAAATAATGGAAAAACATTTCAAGGATATTTTCTAAAACTAGACAAAGATGAAATTTCTTTTTTAGATAATCTAAAAGGTAAAACGATTCTCAAAATATCTCAATTAATGAGCGTCCAACCTGTAAAACTTTCTAATCTTACGAAAGAGCTTGTGGTAAATGAACAAAAAAATATCTACTATTGTTATGCAAAATCACTTATTCCGCTCAAAGAAGGAGAAATGTATTATCAAAATAATCTTATTTTTGCTAATGCATTCCATTTTAGAATAAACCAAAATGTTTCCATGGGAGTAGGAACTTTTTTTATTCCCCTTCCTTTCATTTTTGGATATGGTTTTTTGTATATAAACCCTCAATTTAGTTTTCCAATAGCAAAAAATCTCTACGTAGGAGGAGGAGTATGGGGATTTTATACTCCTTTTATCATCAATAGTTTTTCTCTGATTGGGTATGGAACAATTACTTATGGAAATGAACGTTCAAATATATCTGTATCCATAGGAGCGAATACGGAGTACAGAACTTATTCCGGGTTTAGAATGTATGAATACCCTTTTGTTTCCCTATCGGGATCATTATCTATAACACCCAATACTTCTATTATAGCAGAAAATGCCTTTTCTTCTCTTACCACTCTTGGTAGTTTTAATACATTTTCATTAGGTGCCAGATATGGGAAAAAAAATCATGCTTTTGACTTTGGCGTAAAGGTAGTAGGAATGGAAACATCTTTTTTAGAATATCCTATCCCTTATATTGGCTATTCCTTGAAAATTGTAACGAAAAAAAAGAACATATAAAATAAAACTCAAAAATATTTCAGAGACATACAGATGAAGGTAATAGGTGAATATATGTTGTTTTTGGGGCAGTTGTTTGTAAGAAGAGAAAAGTTTAAGATATATGTGACCAGAACAAGAGATGAATGTATACTAATAGGGTATAATACTATTTTTTTAGTATCCATAGTTTCTTTTTTTATAGGAGCGGTTACCACTATACAAATTGCTTATAACTTGGTGAGTCCTTTTGTGCCACGTTATATCATATCAAATGTATTACGAAGTATGACATTAACAGAGTTGGCTTCTACTTTTACAGGAGTCATATTTGCGGGGAAAATAGCGTCTAATATAGCTGGCGAATTAGGTACTATGCGGGTGACAGAACAAATAGATGCTTTAGAAGTTATGGGTATAAATTCTATTTCTTATTTAGTGCTTCCAAAAATTATAGCAAGTGTATTTACCTATCCACTATTAGTTATTATAGCAATATTTTTAACCTTTTTGGGAGGGAGTGTTTCAGGGACTCTGACCAATCTTATTACAGGATATGATTTTGTGTATGGATTACAATACGAATTTAGAAATTTTGAAGTATTTTTTCCTCTCATCAAATCATTTTTTTTTGGTTTTTTCATAACTTCTATCTCTGCTTTTATAGGATTTAATACCAAAGGCGGAGCATTAGAAGTAGGTAGGGCAAGCACCAGTGCCGTTACAAATAGTTGCATCGCTATTCTCATAACCGATTTCGTATTAGCAAAACTACTTCTTACATAAAAAAATAAAATGATACAAAAAATGAACCATCAAAAACATCTCTTCCAATTACCTGAAGATATTCACTACTTAAACTGTGCATATATGTCTCCATTGCTACGTTCCGTAGAAGATGCAGGAATAAAAGGACTCATTAAGAAAAGAAACCCCGTAGATATAGCCCCAAAAGATTTTTTTGAAACAGCAGAATCTGTTAAAAAAAAAGCCGCAACACTCATAAATGCTCATACGAATAATATAGCAATTATCCCATCGGCTTCATATGGACTTTCGAATGCTATAAATAATGTTCCTATTACCACAAAAACAGAAGTTATCATCATAAAAGACGAATTCCCAAGTGCCTATAATACTATTAAAAAATGGTGTCAAAAATATTATAAGACCTTACGTGTAATAGAATATACTCCTCATACTATGAAAAAAGGAAACGAATGGAATACTCGAATTTTAGAAAATATTAATGTACAAACCGCTCTTGTGGTCATGTCTTCTGTCCACTGGGCAGACGGAACAAAGTTTTCTTTAGAAGATATTGGAGCAAAATGTAAATCATGCGATGCTTTTTTTATCGTAGATGGAACTCAATCTGTAGGAATTAGCCCCATTGATGTCCGAAAAGCAAATATAGACGCACTCATTTGCCCAGCTTATAAATGGTTATTCGGTCCTTATTCTATTGGTTTTGCATTCTATTCTCATGCTTTCAATCAAGGAACCCCCATTGAAGAATCATGGCTTAACAGAACCAATGCAGCGTATTTTTCAAAACTTACCCAGTATACAGATGAGTATAAGTCAGGTGCAGCACGCTATAGTGTAGGTGAATATAGTAACTTTATCCTTTTACCCATGCTTGACGAAGCATTAAAGCAAATAATAGAATGGGGTGTAGAAAATATGGAAGCTTATTGTAACACGCTTTTTCAACCTCTTCTCACCTTTTTAGAAAAAAGCAATTTTTCTATTGAAGAACCTGCATTTAGAAGCAAGCATCTTATAGGTATTTCCCTTCCCCCCAATGTAGATATGCAAAATCTTATGAAACAATTAGAAACACATAAAGTATACACCTCTATCAGAGGTAATTCTCTCCGAATATCAGGAAATGTCTATAACACCGAAGAAGATATTTTTGCATTAGTAAAAGTACTCAAAGAATTAGAATCGCTTTAAAAGAGTTCTAAAACCGATTGTGTCATAATAGATACCCCACTGATCAGTTTACCTTTTTTTATTGTATTCAATATGGTTTGAAATTAAGCCCCGTAGATGCTCTATACTATTACCAATTATGAAAGAGGTCTATTGTGAATAATATCTTATTTGTTTGTGAGTAAATTATATTAATTGTATCCAAAAAAATATAAAAAAAAGCATACCTTTGTTATTTTACATAGAAAAGATATATTTTTGTCAATATTATAAACTATACCCACTTATTAGGTTATGCCAAAAAAAATACCATCCACTCCATTTACTCAAAAGCGAATGAAAAAATATCTTATATTCCTCTTGTTTTGGTTGTTTTTATTATCAAAAGGTTTTGCACAGCAGCCACCTGTTTTTAGTCAATATTTTATAAATCCTTACCTTTATAATCCGGCTTATGCGGGAGTTGAAGGTCATCTCGCCGCTTATCTAACATATAGACAGCAGTGGGTGGGGTTTAATGGCGCTCCTTACTATGCTCATTTTATTGCTCACTCTCCCGTTGGGCATACCCCACTGAGCATCGGCGGAGAGGTGGCTACTGACATTCAAGGACCTCTTACTGATAATTATTTGAAAGTAGCAGGTTCTTATTTGATAATTCTCAATAGTTTTCGACATTATATCCGAGTTGGGCTTTCCTTAGGGGTGGGCACATCGTATATTGACGAAAAAGCATTAAACACAAGAGACCCTCGAGCGGCGAATCTTGTTCCTTTATATAATAATTTTTATATGCTGGGCTCCTTTGGCATCAATTATCACATCAATAATTTTAATATAGGAGTTTCTATTCCGAATATTATCAACCATGATAATATAAATACTCAAACTTTTGAGAAAGTAAAGTTCCATTCTTTAGATAATATATTACTCAAGGCAAACTACAGGCAAATATTAGTGAGGGATATATTGGTTTGGGAGCCACACGCCCTGTATAGATTTAGTAAGTCGAATTTTGCGGCAAACCAATACGAAATTACCAATATCTTTCATATAAAACATTTAGTCTGGGTGGGCGCTTCTTATAGACAAAACGCTGGATTTGTGTTATTAGCGGGAATAAAATTTGCCCATAGATATGCTATTGGATATGCTTATGATTTTCCTTCGTCTGAATTAAAAACCGGTGGGAGCCATGAGATACATATTGGGATACATATAGGAAGCAGAAAACGTGATAGCAAGGGATTTATAGGACAGAGTAAACATGATTCAGATACTCTTTCTGAAAACGTAGCTGTTACTCGTGTGAAACCAATAAAAACAACGGTTGCTACTGTCCCAAAACCACCTATCAAAAAGATTTCCACTACTACCTCAACCGTTCCCAAACCCATTCTTACTGTAAAAACCACTACTCCCACTGTTCCTGAAGATACCACTCCTGTTGTAATCACAAAACCAATTGCCATAACAAAACCTAATCTACCAAAAATAGTTCCTCAAGAAACAGAAAGAAATGGAAACATACTAGATATGGATCCTGGCCATTATGTAATAGTAGGATCTTTTTCCTCTTTTAATGCTGCTCAAGGATTTGAGAATACTTTATCAAACCAAGGTTTTTTACCGGATATCGGGCATATTCCTGCAAAGAACCTCTATTATGTGTATATGTTTGTTTCTCAAAATCTTTCAGATGCAACCAACGAAATGAAAATACTTCAAAGGAAGCCCAATTTTAGAAAAGCATGGGTTCTTTCTGTAGGTAATTCTTCCGAAAATGCTGTAAAACAAAACGAAGAACCTGCAAATGCTAATCCCGAGAATAATTTATTAACCATGGAAGAGGGAAATTACTTAGTCGTAGGATCTTCTAAAACATTTAATGAAGCACAGAAGTATGCCGACGTGTTATCTAACATGGGTTTTCTACCAGAGATAGGATTTGATAGGCAAGCCAACGTATATCATACTTTTCTTTTCGAATCAAATAATAAAGAAGAAGTAATGCAAGAAAAACAAAAATATAGTAAAAACAAATACTTTAAAAAACTTATTATTCTATCCGTTCAATGATTTTAAACTATGAAAAATAAAATAAAACCTTTTATGCAACTACAGATAAAGAATATTCTGTTTTTTTCTCTCACAACGATACTTGCTACTCCTCTTGTAGAAGCACAGGGTACACAAAAAGCCCCTATTATTAATAAAATCAGCGAATCTCATTCTGCCCCGGGAACAATAATTTCTTTGATAGGATTAAACTTTCCTGATTCTACTAAGCATGCAAAGGTGACTTTTCGTGATGCAGTAGCAGAGGTTATTTCTACTTCTGAAAACCTTATTCGTGTGAAAGTTCCTGGCAACGCCACACATGGAAATATCACAGTATATAATGGTAGAAATAATCTTATAGGAGAAAGTTCGGAAATATTTTTTCCCAGCTATAGTGGTAGTCCTTTCCAAATGGAAAAAATAAGTCCAAACAATAAAAAAAAATTCTTATTAAATATCCCACCAGAAAAAAAAATAGAAGATTTCTGCTTATGTGATTTTAATAATGATGGGAAAGAAGATATTGCTGTGACGCATAATAATAGAACTATAGATATATTCAAAAATGAATCTAACGGTGCTGAGCATACTTCTTTTTCTCTTTTTCAACAAATAGATATTGTCTATAGCACTGACCATATCATTTGTAAAGATATAAATGGAGATACAAAACCAGAATTGGTCATCAGTATACCTGCACAACCTACCCCAGGACGTTATATTAGAATTATTAGAAATGAATCAGTCGGAGGTACTATACAATTAAATCCTATACCCATTATTGAAACTATATCTATCCCATTAGCAAGAACCAAAGACGGAAAAACATCTCAAAAAATTGCTGTAGAAGATATAGATAAAGATGGAAAACCCGATGTTATCGCTACCATTATACCTGAAACATTTATAGTAATATTTAAAAACCAAAGTAATATTTATACATATTCTTTTCTTCCCCCTATAAGTATAGAAACAGATGAAGAACCTTTATATTCTTTAGAAATAAAAGACATGAATAATGATCTATTTCCGGATATCGTCTTCTCTACCAAAAATAGTAACGATGTACATATAATACTGAATGAAAGCTCCCCCGGAAATATAAAATTTAATACACAAAATAAAATTACTATACCTACCAGTAACGTAACGAATCTGATAGTAGGAGATATAGATAATGATAACTATAATGACATCATATTTACAGAGAACTCTGTTACTTCCGTCTCTAAGAATATCAATATATTGAAAAATAGAAGGAATCTCACTTTTTCTACTATTAAGGTACCTATTCCAAGTAATCCATGGGGATTAGATTTAGGAGATATAAACGGGGATAAAAAATTAGATATAATCACTTCGGGTTATATTGGTAGCAATAAATCACTCAGCATCATTATCAATAATTACACATCAAATGAAATTGCTTCAACTGATTTTTCTGTATTAGAATTAGAAAATATAGGGCAACATACAAAAAATATAAAAATAGGAGATGTCAATAGAGATGGGAAACCCGATATAATAGCTACAGGGCTGGATAGTAATAGTGTTATAACTATTCCAAACTATAATTGTCTGAAACCCAAGATATTACATCCAAAAGCAAATGGAATAGATACTATAACTATATGTAAAGGGTCTACAGTAGAATTAAATGCTACTCCAAGTATTGGACACAGATACCAATGGGTTATTACAAATACAAATAACACAAGAACCCTTAACCCTAGAGACACATCATCTACATTTATTATACCATCAAATACAGCAAAAACTTTTCTCGTAAAAGTAATTGTATCTACTAATAGATGCGTAGATTCTTCCAATAACGTTATCGTAAATGTAAAAGATGCGACATCTGTTCCTGCTCCTACATTAACTACTTCCCCAGAAAATTTACGTGAGTGCGATGGCGAACAATTGATACTCGTTATTAAGGTTCAAGATCCAACCCAAACAAATTTTACTTCAACGATAAAAGATTACTTATGGACAACTCCCGCAACATACGATGGTTTATTACCCGAAGAAAATCAACAAGCATCTACCATATCACAAAAAGTATTTGTTATACAGCCCTTTAACATAAATAAAGCAGGAACATATTACTTTAGTTATATAAATACAGATGGATGCCAAAGTCCTGTATTAGAAATAAAAACATCTCTCATATCTTTTCCCAAAATTAGTCCCAATATTGGAAATTCTAATGCTTGTGCAGGAAATACAGACACTATTAGAGCTCCTTATTACCCAGGATATAAGTATGAATGGTATAAGGATAACGAAGAAGAAGGGCAAGATATATTTGTGGATTCTAATGGAGGAAATACACTCCCCGTAACAGAAAATGGAGTATATTATCTAAAACTATCCGAAACATCTACTGCGTCTACTCGCAATTGTAGTTATATATCCCCTTCTCGAAGTATAATATTTCGGAATAAACCTGTTTTACTCCCATCAAATATTCACATACAACTAAAAGATGAGGAATTATTACCCGATTCTACAAATACAAAAATATGTAAAGACCTCCCCTTAATATTTTCTGTATCCCCTGAAAGCATAGATACCTCAGGTATACAAACTCAAAAACTTACCCTCAGTTACAAATGGTACCCAGAATATGAATTTTTGGATACAAGTATTATAACTCCAAATCTTGAATACACATACAGAGATGTACAACAAAAAAATATTAAAGTAGAAGTAGGATACAACGAAGTAAAAGATTGTTACTCTGAAACACAAACTACTCGGATAATAACCGAACCAGTTGTAAATAAAATAAAATTTACGCAAAGAATAAAAGATATATCAGATATAGAAAATAATGCAATAATAGGTATAAAATGTAGAGAAACTACCGAAATAATAGAATTAGATACTGCTCTAACAATAGAAGAACAACTAAATGGCATCACTAAAGAATACCAAAACTTTATTTGGATAAAAGACAATGATACCACACAAATTATTAGCTATAAAAAAACATTATCCGTATCCGACTCAGGATTATATAAAATCCTAACAACAGACGTAGCACAATGCCAATCTATTACTCCTATTAAAATCCGAGAATATCCAAAAAATACTCCTCAAATCATTCTTTCAAAAAATATAGTAAACGAATATGATACCGTCGTAATAACAATCGAAAATATAAATAAAACATATCCTATACAATGGAAAGATTCAGCACAATTAAAATTATTTCAAATAAAAACAGATCCAATACATCAAATAAGATACAAAGCTTCTTACCAATCTTATGATTTTTTAAATACCGATACACTCATAAAATCTATAACAGTAAACGCATTCGATGCACTCTACGGATGCCAACAAGAAGCTACTAAAAGTATAAAAATAATTCCTTATAAAGAACCAAGACCAGGACATCTTACCAACAATGACCCCTCTCCTAAATATTTTCACTCCTCTTTTTCTCCCAATGGAGACGGATTTGATGACCTATGGATTTTGGATAATGTAGAATTTAATCAAACATGCACCCTTATTATTTTTGATAGAAGAGGAAAAATTGTATATCAAAAACAAGGATATAAAAACGATTGGGATGGAACTCTGAATGGAAACGGAACACCATTAGACCAAGGAGTATACTACTATATTTTTGATTGTGTGCAGAGTGACAGAACATTAAATACAGAAAATATAACAGGCACTGTGCTTATATACCGCTAATAATACAATACATAATCATTCTAAACAGAAAATGAAAAACATACTTTTTTTAATCCTCATTTCATGGGGAAGTATCAGTTGTGAACGTAATACGAAAACACAAACATACTCAAAAAACGACACTATCTTTTTTGACTTTACATTCGGTATGCGTAAACAAGATTTTTATAACTACTGTGCTGAAAAAAACAGAGAAAAGATATTTACCCACGGACCAAGAAATATGGAAATAGAATATACAATGACAGAAATCCAACCCGAAGTAATGATGTGGTTTTACCCCGATTTTTATGAAGATAGAATCTATAAAATGAAAGTGACTTATATGTACACACCATGGGCTCCTTGGAATACACAATACTACGCAGACAAACTTATCATTAAAATATTAGATATATATAAAAAGAAATACGGAAGCAATTTTCAAACAGTACAGACACCAAACGGAACCATTCACTCACAAATAAATGGAAAAAGAAGAATAAACATACGAGTCAAAGATGAACAGTATGTAGAAGCTTTTTTTACAGATATGAAAATAGAAAAATTGATAGAAAAAAAAGAAAATAACTTATTATGAATTATTAAAAATGCTCCAACTGACAGATATAAGAGAAAAAAAAGAACACATTATTACAGGCTTACAAAAAAGAAATTTCGCTGACGCCGAAAAAAAAATAGATGCTATCTTAACACTCGACAATGAAAAAAAACGATTGAAAAAAGAGTTAGATACATTACTCCAAGAGAATAATGAACATTCTAAAGCAATAGCCCTTTTGATGCAATCAAAGAATACTTCCCAAATACAAAAATTAAAAGAAGAAAACAACGAAATAAAAAACAAAACCAAAAAAATATCAGAAGAACTTATAGGGATAGAAAAAAAACTGAACGAATCTTTGTATGAAATCCCTAATATCCCTCATAAAACAGTCCCAAATGGCAAATCCGCCGAAGAGAATGAGATTATCTTTCAAACACAAGAACTACCCATTTTGGAAAAAAATGCCAAACCCCATTGGGAAATAATCAAAGAATACGACCTCATAGACTTTGAACTAGGAACAAAAATAACAGGATCCGGATTCCCAGTTTATAAAAATGACGGTGCCCGCCTCGTGCGAGCTCTCATAAATTATTTTTTAGATATGGCTATACAAGCAGGTTATAACGAAATACAGCCCCCTATTCTCATCAATGCAGAATCAGGATTTGGAACCGGACAATTACCCGATAAAGAAGATCAAATGTATTATGTAACCGAAGACGCCCTCTATCTTATACCTACTGCCGAAGTTCCTATTACGAACTTATACCGGGATGTAATTGTGGAAGAAAAAAATCTGCCCATAAAAAATGTCGGCTATACTCCTTGTTTTAGAAGAGAAGCAGGTTCCTGGGGAGCGCATGTGAGAGGACTAAATCGCCTCCATCAATTTGATAAAGTAGAAATAGTGCAAATAACCAAACCCGATAATTCTTACAAAGCCCTTGAAGAAATGAAAGCACACGTGGAAATGCTTCTAAAAAATTTAGAACTCCCCTACCGAATTCTTCGCCTTTGCGCAGGAGATATGGGATTTACCTCCGCTCTTACATACGACTTTGAAGTATACTCTGCCGCTCAACAAAAGTGGTTAGAGGTAAGCTCCGTCTCTAACTTTGAAACATTTCAAGCAAACCGACTCAAACTACGATATAAAACTGATAAAAAAAACCAACTCCTGCATACTCTCAATGGAAGCGCATTAGCACTACCGCGTATAATGGCAGCAATTTATGAAAATAACCAAACCCCAAAAGGAATCCTTATCCCAAAACCTATAATTCCATATATCAAAAAAAATATAATAGAATACACTGTAAAATAAAGAACATTAAGGACGAAATGTATAATGAAAATTATATACATTATATTCATACTATAGAACTGGTGCAAGAACCATATAAAAAAAAGAAGCAGATATAATTGCTAAGATAAACCGCAAAGCATTTTTGCAAACAAAAGTTCATTTTCTCAAACTTTTATAGAGGTAGGAATCTTTCCTACCTTTATTTTTTTATATACGAATACACTATTAATACAAAAAACATCAAAAAAATAAAAAAATGACTTATCTTACAAAAATGAGGACAGGACCACTTTTATTTTTTTTATAATACCCAAAAATATCCTTTTAATCTTAACTATAGCTGCAATGTTAGACAAAGAATCTATTGTATTTGACCATTTTGCAGAGGAAATTATCCTCTCTCTTGTAGTATCATTTTTATATGCTTTTTTACTCTATAGAAAAGAGAAACGATGGTCTCCACTTCTCAATAAAATTTTATTTGGTCTGCGGTTTTCAGTCGTCTTTTTACTTGCTCTTCTTTTATGTAATCCTCTTTTCAAAAAAATTCATAATACCATAGAAAAACCTTATTTCTTATTCGTTTTAGATAATAGTTTATCTATTCCTTTAGCAACGGATAGTGTGAAAACCCATCTGTTAGAAAAAGAACTCAACGATATTTCTCTTTTTATGGAAAAAAAAGGATTTCAAGTTTTGAAAAGAACCCTCCAAAATAAAAACATAGAAAACTTTCACCCCGTTGCTTATACCCACACTATAACGGATTATTCTACCCTCATGAGTGAATGGAACACAGAATTTGAAAACCACCACATAGAAGGCATACTATTTGCATCCGATGGAATCTATAATGCAGGTGCATCTCCCGAATATATACCCTTTCCTTCCAAAATATATACCGTAGGGGTAGGCGATACTATTCCTAAAAAAGATGTTACCCTTTCTCAAGTCCTTTCTAATAAAATAGTTTATAAAAATAATCTCTTTCCCCTGAAAATAGAAATACTCAATCAAGAAATGGAAGGAAGTTCTGTGGTGCAGATCTTTCACGACGGCAAAGAAATAAAGACACAAACCGTTTTATTTGTCCCTCATAAAAAATTCTCTGTGATAGAAATGAACCTCCCTGCCCAAGAGAGCGGATTACAAGAATATACCATTTTCATAAAACCTCTACTCGGGGAAGTATCTACCACCAATAATACTTCTAAAATATATATTGATGTATTAGATAAAAAACAAAAGATACTTATTGCCGCTTCCTCACCCCATCCCGATATAAAAGCAATAAAATCTGCAATAGAAAAAAATGAAAACTACGAAATAACCACTTATATTCCCACTATCCACAACACTCCTCCCGATGGTCTCTTTGATATTATGATTCTTCACAACCCTTTTGAAAATCAAAAAAAATTATATACTCTCCTTGAATTTGCAAAAAAACAAAAACTACCCCTTTGGTATATATTAGGAAGCAATACCCTTTGGGAAGAGTTTCATACAGCGGGTTCTATCATAAAAATAAAAAAAATCCGCAACGATATAGATTATATTTCCCCTCATTTGAATGAAAATTTTGCTCCTTTTCTCCTCAATAACACGGTAAGAGAAAAAATTCACACCTATTTTATCCCCATTGCCGTTCCATATATTGATATAATTATGGAAGAAAAATATAACACCCTTTTGTCTCAAAAAATAGGAAGCATTACTAATAATAAACCATTATGGCTCTTCTCTGAGGACAGGATTCCCAAGCAATGTATTTTTCTGGGAGAAAATCTTTGGATGTGGAGAATACAAGAACTGGCACAAACCCAAAATGCAGAAGCTTTTGACGAACTCATTCTCAAGACAATCCAATATATCAGCACCAAAGAAGACAAACGCCCACTGAGAGTGTACCCATTAAAAAATGAAATGTCCGATAATGAAATTATCACCTTACAAACAGAGGTTTATAACTCTCTTTATGAACCTATTTATGACAAAGAAATCCTTATAAAAATAAAAAAACAAGGAGAAAAAGAAAAAAAATATTCTTTTACTACCTCTCCATCGCAAACACAGTTTGTTTTGAAACCATTGCCCGAAGGAATTTATTTTTTTACTGCTCAAACAGAAATAAATGGAAAAACACTTACCGAAAAAGGAAAATTTGTCATAAAAACATATCAAAAAGAATCCAACTCTCTCACCGCTGATTTTCAAGTATTAAAAAATATAGCACACAATACAGGAGGAAAATTCTACTACCCTTCTCAATTTACCCAAATACAAAAAGATTTGGAACAAATAAAATCTACTCCCCATATATTTTCTCAAGAAGAACTGAAGCCCCTCATAGATTGGGAATGGATACTGCTCATAGCACTCGCTTTATTGAGCATAGAATGGTTTACAAGAAAGTATTTAGGTGGATATTAAATAGAAAAACACCAAAAAGAAAGCATATAATACCATTTCTATTTGTATTATAATCCATACTGGTTTTAAAAAAATATAGTCATACGAGTGTGAAAAAAACATTGAAAATACTCCTTTATTTATGAGTTAGTAACAAAGAAAAATGAAATGAATTTTAATATACAATCTATATTGCAAAACGACAAACAAATTCTTTATCCTTTAATAGAAAAGGATTTTGATGAATTGTATGAAATAGCATCTGACCCTAAAATATGGGAACAGCATCCAAATAAAGACCGTTGGAAAAAAGAGGTATTCAAAATTTTTTTTGAAGGTGCAATAAAAAGTAAAGGGGCTTTTAAAATTA
>JASGCU010000016.1 GCA_030053935.1 Chitinophagaceae bacterium | reverse complement strand
AAAAGAAATGGAGAAGGAAGGATTTAATACTCAAATGATAATGAAACTGACAGGTTTAAGTGCAAATGAATTAGAGAACCTATAAAAAAATGCTCAACAAAAGTGCTTGCAACTACATTTTAAATGTTAATAAACCTTACACTCATTGGAATAGTATCATTTTGAATATAATGTTTGCTTAAGAGGAGTTAGTAAAGTAATATCTATGAGCATTTTATATTTTAATTTGGGCGATGACATAGATTATCTGTATAAGGGAATAACAGAATTGAAAGGGATTAATAATAGCGAGCGATGAGTCATAAAAAAAAGCAGTTGAATCAAGATTAGAAATGCTAAACGCAGGAATTCCATATAAAACCATTCAAAAAATTCTCATATACACAAATACAGATTCTCACGACAGAGTGAAAAAATCAACTCTCTGTTGTAGAAATTATAAATTCTTGGAACTCATAAAAAAATTACTACAATATCTATGCTATCAAAAATAAAACTTTTTTTTAACAGAATCTACATGGGATACTCTTTTGGAGTATTCGGTCTCGTGTTTTTCCTTCTCCTACCTCTTTTTTTAATAGGAATTCATCTAAAACCATTCAATAGATCTGTACTTTTATTAAATCATATATGGACAAGGTTATTTTTTTTCTTTTCATGTATGCGGATAAAAATAGAGTGGGAAAGTCCAATAGATACCACAAAGCAGTACGTTTTTTGCAGTAATCATGCCTCCTTGATAGATATACCTACTTTTGGATTCATTCCCATACCCTTTGTGTTTGTCGGTAAAATGTCCATATCAAAAGTCCCCTTTTTTGGTTATGTATATAAAAAACTTCACATAACCGTAGATAGAAAAAGCATAAAAAGTAAAGGAGATGCTTTTAAAAAATCTATACATGCCATCAAAGAAAAAAAATCACTTGCTATCTTCCCCGAAGGAGGAATTATAAATAGCAATACGAACCCTCGTTTGAACCCATTCAAAGACGGAGCATTCAGAACAGCAATAGAAACCCAGGTTCCCATTGTTCCCGTAACAATGCCATTTAATTGGAAAGTATTCCCCGATGATGGCTCTTTTTATCTCAGAAATATCCCCAATAAAATTATTTTCCATACCCCAATAGAAACAACAGGGATGACCCTAAAAGACGTAGATGCTCTCAGAAACAAAACCTTTTCTATCATTGAAAATGAAATAAAAAAATACTTCCCTTATTAAAAAACTAAAAAAATGAAATCTGAACCAAAAAGTAAAATAAAACCAAACCCTCCTAAAATTCAAAAACCAAACAATCCTCATATAAAATACAAAGAAAACACATTCGAATATAAATGCATAAATAATTGGTGGGCAATCATTTGTATTTTTGGATTTATACTATACGCCCGTGTTTTATCTTTTGATTTTATAGGATTAGATGATATACGATTTTTAGTAGCCAGCCAACAATATTTTAAAGAATTTTCCAATTTTTTCAAAGGATTTGCGGAATCTTCTATGTTAGATTATTACCGCCCTCTCTTGTTTAGTAGCTTTATATTAGATTTTCAATTCGGCGGAGTATCCCCAAAAATATACCATTTCTCTAACATCATTTTTCACATCATCTCCTGCATTTTATTATTTCGTCTGCTCGTTTTATTGAAATATGATAAGTTTATAGTCCTTTTGACCACTCTCCTGTTCATGGCACATCCTCTGTTCGTACAGGCAGTTGGCTGGGTTTTTGGAAGAAACGATCCTCTTTTATGTATTTTTACACTCGCATCTCTTATATATTTTATAAAATACTTACAATTACAAAAACAAAAATACTATGTATTACATATCCTATGGGCATTTGCCGCACTCTTCACAAAAGAAGCCGCATTAGGACTATTCATCATCTGTTTTGTATACTTATTTTTATTTACAGAAGACCCTTTTCAAAAAAATAAAAAAGTATATACAAAAATGATATTTACATGGGGAATAATTTGTTGCCTCTGGTTCCTTATCAGATACGGAGCTTTAAAAGCCGCTTTTACATCCGCAAAACCCGGAGAAGGAGTCATCATAGACATCCAAATAGGATGGGAATCTATACAATATAATATACCTTTTTTGAGTGAATCAATAGCAAAATTTTTCATCCCATGGAACCTCTCCGTCTGGGCTATGTATTCTTCTTTCACTACCTATCTTGGAATAATTACCTATTTTCTTTTATTCGGAATAATATACTGGCTAAAACCATCTTATAAAATAGCAATATGGACATTCTTCTGGTGGTTTGCTTTTATTTTTCCCCCTACACTATTCGTCGCAACCCACGGAGCTATCAGTGATTACTTAGAGCATAGAATTTATGTACCTGCCATTGCCTGCATTATTTTGTTAAATGAAATGCTAAAACATATTCTTTTACGATACCCAACAAAAAATAACCTCCGAAATACTATAAAATACGCCCTCATAACTCTTGTTTGTATCCTATCTCTCTATACCTTCCAAAGAGAAGCACATTTTAAAAACGAAGAAGCTTTTTGGAAAAACGCAACCGAAACATCCCCCCAAAGCGCCCATGCATGGCAAGCTCTCTCAAAAACTGCTTTTGATAAAGGAGACCTCCTACAAACAGAAAAACTCCTCATAAAATCTCTATCCATAAAACCCGGATCACAAATACCAACACTTCTTTATATCGGAGGATTATACGAACAAAAAAACGATTTCGCAGGCGCACTCAGATGCTATAATGCTATATGGAACAACGATAATACCAATATAGAAGCACCTATCAGTATAGCAAGATTATACGGTAGAAAAAACCAATTCGACACCGCAGAATTTTTCTTCCAAAAAGCTCTTTCCATACAACCAAATAATATAGATGCCCTACTCGGTATGGGAATCATCGCATACAATACCCAACGCACCACAATTGCAGAACAATACTGGAAAAAAGTCATCAATATACAAAGCGATAACTCTGACGCACATTCTTACCTCATAACAATATACCTATCCCAAAAAAGAACAGAAGAAGCAAAAATACTATTGCAAAACATAAAAAACAAAGGAAAAGACCTTTCCCAAAACTTCCCCGAACTCCAATGACCTCTATTCTCCTCAACAAAAAAATAATAGACCTCAGTATCCCAAGAGTAATGGCTATCATAAATCTTACTCCCGACTCTTTCTTCGACGGAGGAAAAATAAAAACAGACATAGAACTTTTAAAAATCACAGAAAAACATATATCACAAGGAGCTTTCTTATTAGATATAGGAGGATATTCTACACGCCCCGATGCAGAACATATAACAGAATTAGAAGAAACAAAACGAATACAAGGAAAAATCAAAATCATAAAAAAAAACTTCCCTGACATCTATATATCCATAGACACTTTTAGAACTAATATCGCAAAAATGGCAATAGAAGAAGGAGCTACACTCATAAATGACGTTTCAGGAGGACAATTAGACCCATATATATACCAAATAGCATCTCAATACCATGTCCCATACATACTTACCCACTACCGGGGAACCCCAAAAACAATGAACCAACTCTCAAAATACACAGATATTGTCACCGAAGTATGTGATTATTTACAAGTAACCGCAAAAAAAATCCGCACTCAAAATATAAACGACATAATCATAGACCCAGGATTCGGATTCGCAAAAACAACAGAACAAAATTTTAAACTCCTCCAAAAAATGAAATACCTTACTCGCCTTAATATGCCTATGCTCGTAGGAATATCTCGAAAATCCTTCCTATACAAAACAATAGAAACATCCCCAAATGAATCCCTCCCAACCACTACCGCACTTCACCTAATAGCACTCCAAAATGGAGCAAATATACTAAGAGTTCACGACCCAAAAGAAGCCATACAAACCATAAAAATATATAATACCCTCAAAAACACCTAACTCTTCCTATAACAACGTAAAAAATTTTTAATCTTTGTTACCGTCTCTTCCACATTTACAAAAGAAGTAGCACCCGCAGCATAATTATGACCCCCACCTCCAAAAATATCTCTCGCCATCTCATAAACAGAAAAATTATTTTTAGAACGAAAAGATATTTTTACCCTATCAACCTTTTCCACCACTAATATAGAACAAATAACCCCCTCCACCGTAAGCCCATAATTCACAATACCTTCTGTATCACCCATCTGTGAATCAAACCTCTGTAACACCTCTTTTTTTATAGTAAAAATAATCGTATCCACCAAAAACTCTGAACATTCAGATAATACATACCCTAAAAACTGTAAACGTCTCATAGAACCACTCTCATACATACATTCTATTATTTTATGCGGAACTACTCCTTTCTGTATCAACCGAGCAGCTAAAAAATGAACCGCAACAGTAGTATTAGAATTCCTAAAATTCCCCGTATCTCCTATTAATCCACCATAAATATTCTCCGCCATATCCAAATCTACAAGTCCCTCATCCCCAAGCGATACCATAATATCGTATAAAAGCTCCGACGTAGATGACTTACTCGGATCAGAAATAATAAAATCCGCAACAATATTGGGATATAAATGGTGATCTATAACAACTTTTTTTGCAGGAGAACTTTTTACAAAACTCTCTAAATTATGCAAACGCTCATAACAATTAAAATCTAAACAAAAAATAACATCACCCCTTAAAAATATATCCCGTACCCTGTTTTCTGTTTCTTTTGAAAAAATAATGACAGAATTACTTCCTCCCATCCATTTTAAAAAATCTGGATACCCTGTAGGAGATATAACAAAAACCTCACATCCCTTCTTTTCCAAATAAATACTCAGCGCCAAAGAACTTCCCAATGCATCCGAGTCAGGATTTGCATGCATAGTTATAATAACAGTTTGAGAAGATACTATTATCTTTTGTAGATTATTTACATTCATTTTATTTCTTGCTAAAAATATTACCTATAATAAATATATAATAAATAAACCCATACAATGATCACTAATCCTAACTTTAAAGTAAATTAGATAATAATATCAAATAATAATACGAAAATTTATAATAATTACAGATTATTTTTAAAATATATGTGTCAAAATATTTTTATTTTAAAAATAAAAAAATATGTATTATATTGCTAAAAATATAAAAAAATTATTATTATTATTTCATAAAATAAATAAGGGACGGGTTCCCACATAAATCATTAAAAATGGTAAAAATTAGACTAGCAAGAAGAGGACGTAGAAATTTAGCAATGTTCGACATAGTAGTAGCAAATTCAAATTCTCCCCAACAAGGAAAATTTATAGAAAAAATAGGAACATACAATCCTAATACAAACCCAGCCACTATTGTTATAAATGAAGAAAAAGCACTCAAATGGTTATCAAACGGAGCACAGCCCACAGAAACCATCAGAGCAATACTATCTTATAAAGGAATCCTTTATAAAAGACATCTTCAAATCGGAGTAGATAAAAAAGCTATAACACAAGAAAATGCAGACGCTAAATACATAGAGTGGAAAAATAAAAAAGATGAAAAAATAGCATCTAAAATAGCATCTATCCGAAATAAAAAAGAAATCAAAAAAAAACAAACCATAGAAATAGAAACTAAAAAGAAACTCACACGAATAGAAACAATAAAACAAAAAAATACCCCAAAACAATAACCACTCACTATAATGATGATAGGGTATACAAAAATAGGAACTATAAAAAAAATACACGGTACCGACGGAAAAATAATACTGCACCCAGATTATCACAATAATTACTCTTTTGAAAAAACAAAATCTGTATTTATAAAAAATAATTCCGAATATATACCTTTTTTTATCACCTATTCCAAAATATCTCAAAATAAAATATTCCTAAAGTTTGAAGAAGTCAATACTCCAAAAGAAGCTCATACCCTCTTAAACAAAGAAATATGGGCTATCCCATCCGATAAAGAAACAGAAAAAAAAATAGAATTTCAAAAATCTATCCATAAAATTATAAATTTCCATGTCGTAGACAACAATATTCATATAGGAACCGTAACAAACATATACCCATTAAAAAATAATCCACTTATAGGGGTTACCAAAGAACATAAAGAAATACTTATACCTTATACAAAAGAAATAATACAAACAATAGATATAACAAATAAAATAATAAATTCTCACATACCCGACGGATTACTCAATATATGAAAAGATTTGATATAATAACAGTACTACCAGATATTGTAAAAAATTTTTTTGAACACAGTATCTTGAAAAGAGCAATCCAAAAAAAAATTATAGAAGTTAATATCCATAATTTAAGAGAATTTAGCACAAATAAACACAAAACAGTTGATGACTATGTATACGGAGGAGCATCAGGAATGGTTCTACAAGTAGAACCTATAGATAGATGTATTCATTTTTTAAAGGAAAAAAATCACTGCGATGAAATAATATACACCTCACCCGATGGAGAATTGCTAAACCAAAAAATAGCAAACGACCTCTCTCTAAAAAATAATATTGTTATACTATGCGGACACTATAAAGGAGTAGACGAAAGAGTACGTGAACATCTCATCACAAGAGAAATAAGTATAGGAAATTATGTTTTATCAGGCGGAGAACTACCATCTCTTGTTTTGTGTGATAGTATTATACGGCTTATCCCCGGTGTAATAAACGATGAAACCTCTGCTCTCACAGATTCCTTTCAAAATAACATGATAGCACCCCCAATATACACAAGACCCGCAGAATATAAAAACTGGAAAGTCCCCAAAGAACTCCTCTCAGGAAATAAAAAAATTATTGACGAATGGAACCACCAACAAAGAATTATAAAAACAAAAGAAAAAAGACCAGAATTACTCTATTCTCACTAAAAAATAAATAAAAATTATTAAATTACTTAAAAATAAAAATGAAAAACAAACTTATAGATATAGTAGAAGAATCCTATCGTGAAAATGTTACCAATAAAAAATACCCTCTTTTTAAAGCAGGTGATACTATAAACGTAAACCTAAAAATAACAGAAGGAGCAAAAGAACGTATCCAATCTTTTCAAGGAATCGTCATACAAAGAAAAAACACAGGGACAAACGGCGAAACATTCACAGTAAGAAAAATAGCAAGTGGCGTAGGAGTAGAAAGAATATTTCCTATAATATCACCTTTTATTGAAGGAATAGAACTTGTCAGAAAAGGAAACGTAAGAAGAGCAAGAATATATTATTTACGTGGAAAAATGGGAAAAGCATCTAAAATAAAAGAAAAAATATCCACAAAAACAAAAAATATAAATAAATAGAATCGAATACTAAAACTATGAGTACCTCTATTCATTTTGTAAAATATCAAGCAACGGGAAATGACTTTATTCTCATAGATAACAGAAATGATAGCTTACAACTGAATATAGATGACATAAAAAAAATAACCCATAGAAAATTAGGAATAGGAGCTGATGGAATTCTACTACTTCAAAACCATACAACATACGATTTCGAAGTAATATATTATAATCCCGATGGAAGTAAAAGTTTTTGTGCTAACGGAACCACATGCATGGTAGGATTTTCTCACCATCTCAAAATTATTGGAACTCACACAAAATTTCTTGCTTACGACGGAGCGCATCAAGCATATATTCAAAATCATAAAATACACCTTGCTCTCAAAAATATAAAAAAAGAAACTATAAAAAAAATAGGAACTGATTTTTTTATAAATACAGGTAGCCCACATTATGTGAAATTTGTAGAAAATATTCATAATTATAATGTAGTAGAAGAAGGAAAAATTATAAGATATTCTCACATATTTGGAAATATAGGAACAAATGTAAATTTTGTAGAATATATAAATCAAAAAGAAATATTTGTAAGAACTTTTGAAAAAGGAGTAGAAAATGAAACTCTTTCATGCGGAACAGGGGCAGTAGCTTCTGCACTAATAGTTTCAGAATCTAAAAATATAGAAAGTCCTCTACAAATAATTACAAAAGGGGGAAGCATAGAAGTAGAATTTATTAAAAAAAAAAACGAATACACGAATATTTATATAACAAATACAACAAATAAAATTTTTGAAGGGATAATATCTCTCAATATGGTTTAAGCTTATATTTAGAATTATATATCAATATAGGTTATTATTAATAAAAATATTTATTTACTAAAAAAAAAATTATACATATTATTTTATAAAAAACAATTATTATACTATTATGAAATTATCAGAATTTATAAAGAATTATTGGGATGTTTATGCATTAGTATTGGGTATAACATTTATTGTTTTATCTTTTATATTGCTTTTATATTTTCTAATTTATAAAGCAACTTTAAAAGAACCAAAAGAACATTATGATTATATTAATAAAAGCGAGAAAAAAAACTTGTGGAGAATATCTTTATTAGCTACTCTCTCCATAACTTTTTTTCTGAATTATTTTTTTGTCCGAGAAGACATAGGGGACAATGTGCTAAAATTTTTAGCTGTTGCGTTTAGCTTTTTAATAGTAGGACTTATATTAGCAGTAATATTCAGATACTACTTTAATGTTTATTATCCCTTACAGATGGAAAAAAGGTTAGAATATATTCGTCACAAAATACCACGATTTCTAACAGATGAGAATGGAAGACGTATTGGACCTTTAAGGCTACTGAATGAAGAAGAAGAAGACCTCTACCTAGACGAAGGAATGCAAAGAGAAGAATTATTAAACTCTATAGATTATGACGTTTGGATAGATGATACCACAGGTTTAAAAAAAATAGAAAGATATGACGGAAAACTTCACGCATTGAAATGCTCTGAATGTGGTTACCAAACTCTACGAATAGATAAAAGTGAAATGATTCACGAAGCAACAGAATTTTTAGAAGGTGAAATGGTAAAATATTATCACTGTGATTACTGCGAACATAAAGAAAAAAGACACTTTATAATTCATAAAATTAGCATTAAATAAATCATTATACAGTATTTTATAGAGCGATTCTAATAAAAAATTTATGAATACTAAGTTCACGCTAAAAACCTTTTGTACAGAAATAATGAGTTTTAAAACTATTCATAATCAAATAATTACAAAATTATAAATATATCAAAAGCGGTTTTCGGAGTATCTCAAAAATAAAATAAACATAAAATTCTTAAAACCCATCTCGATAAAAATGAAATATTTATATGTAATAATGCTTATCCTTAATAATATACAAACAAAAGCACAAGAGTCCCTTACTTGGAATCGTGATATCTCCTGTATATTTTATTCCCACTGTACCAATTGTCATAATTCAAAAGGATTAGCTTTTGATCTCACAACCTATGATAAAGTAAATATTTGGAAAAACCGTATAAAAGAAACCGTAAGTAATAAAACAATGCCCCCATGGCCACCAAATCCTCTTTATAAAAACTTAGCCCACGAAAGAAACCTAACAAATATCGAAATAGAAAGTATTATTCAATGGATAAATAATGGGTTACCCGAAGGAAATGAACCACAAATCGCAGTACCCATTTCCGTTACCTCCAATCAAATATTGAATCCAGATCTATTACTTAAAATGCCCAAATACCAAGTCCCTAAAATAGAAGACGATCTCTATAGGTGTTTTATTGTAAGTGAAAAAATTACCAATCAAGCATTTATAAAAAGTATAGAAGTTATACCAGGTAATAGAAACATAGTACATCATGTACTTATATATGAAGACACCAGCGATGAACCCCTTAGATTAGATGCAATAGATACTCTACCAGGGTATACAAATTTTGGAGGAATTGGAAGTAATACCGCAAAACTTATTGGTGGATGGGTTCCTGGTAGTTCCTCATATTCTACCCCTATCGGAATGGGAATACAAATAGATATGGGGGCAAGAATAATTATTCAAGTTCATTATCCTAAAGAAGGATCTCAACAATATGATTCTACAAAAGTAAATATAAAATTTTCTACAGAATCAAACATCAGAAATATTACTATACAACCAATTCTGAATCATATAACAAATATCAATCCTTCTCTTACAATAGAACCAAATACAGTAAAAACTTTTTATGAAAAACAAACAATACCTACTTTTTTAGGAGATATTACCTTTGTGAGCATCGCTCCCCATGCACATCTTCTATGTAAAAGTATGAGAGCATATGCAATAACTCCTAAAAAAGACACCATTCGCTTCATAGATATTCCTAATTGGGATTTCCATTGGCAAGGTTTTTATGACTTTAAAAAACCTGTTGTAGTTCCAGCTGGCAGTACTCTTTATGGAGAAGCAACTTATGACAATACTATTCATAATCATCATAATCCAAGTAATCCACCACGATTAGTTAATGTAGGCGAATCAACAACAGATGAAATGATGGTGTTTTTTTTCGCAGCCACCCCTTATAAAACTGGGGATGAAAATATAACTATTGATGAAAATACCCATCTACCACACTACCAAAATTGCTCGTATAACCAACCTGTTATCACAAGTAATAATAAATATTTAACACATCATCTATTTAAAATCTATCCCAATCCTACCCATGAATTTTTGCACTACGAAACAAAACAAAAAAATATAGATATCAATCTCTATAACAATGCAGGAAACAAAATATTAGAAATGAAAAATGCCCCCTCATTTACAAAAATTCCACTTGCGAATCTTCCTTCAGGCTTATATATATTCGAAGCCGTAAAAGAAAATATAATATTGGAAAAAACAACCTTTGTAATAGAGTAGGTAAGCATTAGTTGATTATTTACTTTAGAGGAGTTCTAAAAATTCAAATCCTAAAAACTGTATTCCTTAAAAATCAATAGTTACCAACACTTTTTTTGCAAGAAATCAATTTTTAGAACCCACCTTTATAATTTTAAAGTATCTTTATATGATATTAATTTTATTTGACTATTTTTCATAACCAATTCTTTATTTAATCCTCTATTTTTTAAATACTATACTATTCATTATACCCGTCCTGCCCTGCTATATATTGAGTTTCTTACGAAAACTTAATAATTCTGTACAATAGCGATTTTAGAGAGGAATCCCTGTTTTATCTAACTACTGTTCAAAAAGTTCTGTTTACAAAACATTGAATTTTAACCCTATTTATACATTAGGGGGTTCTAAAAATTCAAATCCTAAAAACTGTACCCCTTAAAAATCAATAGTTACCAACACTTTTTTTTGCAAGAAATCAATTTTTAGAACCCCCCATTATAATAGTTACAAAACTGCGAGTGTATCAAAAGTGACTTTCGATACATTCGCATACAAGATATTTTTTATGTAAAAATATTACAATAGAATTTTTTTTATTTTTTTACAGTATTTACACTATTTTTATCAAGAAATATAAAAATTTGATATTATTTAGTAATTTTCTTTTTTAAAATAGAATAGATTATATTCCATAACAATAAAACTAAGTAAAAACATTACAAAGAAAAGAAAAAGATTAGAATAACTAAAAAAGAAAAAAATAGTACAAACTCAAAAAAATAAAAATAATCAATTATTTTAAGATACTGAGAAGCATAATATCCTATTTCATTGGTACCATATAAATTTTTGGTATATAATTATGATAAAGCTTATAAAACACAAAAATTATAAAACACTCTGTATAGCTAATTAGAGAGAACAAAAATAAAAAAATACATTATTATAAAAGTTAAAAAATCAGAACATACACAATAATAGTTTAGTAATAATACAATGACAGAAAAGTTGATAGAAAAATCGTATATATTTACAACACTTACAAAAAAACGCTTACTTATAGTAGGCATTATAGGAGTAGTTTTATCTCTTTTAGGAATATTGTTGATTGTGAATTCAGGACATAATGAGATTCACAGTGCAAATGTTTCAGAAGGAGAGCACAGTGTATTTCATTGGACACAAAGATTGTTCGCTAATTTATGGATAAACAATGTGTTTTTTACAGGATTATCTCTCATAGGGGTATTTTTTGTAGCAATACAGTACGCTGCTCAAGCGGGTTGGTCAGCAGGAATAAAAAGAATACCAGAAGCATTTGGGTATTGGTTACCTATAGCAGGAGTATTGACCTTAGTAATATTTTTAGTAGCAAAACATGACTTATTTCATTGGACTCACGAATCTTTATATGATAAAAGCAGTTCTGAATACGATTCTATTATAGATGGGAAAAAAGCATTTTTAAATATTCCATTTTATCTTACCAGAATAGTAGTATTTTTTTCGGTATGGTTTTTTCTATTTTGGGTTATAAGGAAACATTCTTTAGCAGAAGATATTGATGGAGGACATATATATTGGAAAAAAATACGAGTGTTATCTACCATATTTTTAGTGTTTTTTGCAGTATCATCATCTATATCCGCATGGGATTGGATATTATCAATAGACACGCATTGGTTTAGTACCATGATAGGATGGTATGTCTTTGCTAGTTGGTGGGTATCGGGATTAGCACTCATTACTTACATAGTTGCTTCATTGAAAGACAGGGGCTATTTAAATATAATAAATGAAAACCATTTACATGATTTAGGAAAATTCGTATGGGGATTCAGTATTTTTTGGACTTATATATGGTTTTCTCAATTTTTATTGATTTATTATGCACATATTCCTGAGGAAACTATCTATTTTTTACAAAGATGGAAGAGCGATCATTACGCACCAATATTTTTTATAAATCTTATCGTTAATTTCTTTTTACCTTTTTTAATACTGATGCCTAGGGATGCTAAACGATATACTCGTACTTTAAAACTAGTGTGTCCAATAGTAATATTAGGGCATTGGTTAGATTTCTATCTTATGGTAACACCAGGGACTCTTAAGGAGAATGGAGGGATAGGATTTTTAGAAATAGGTCTTTTATGTGTGTATTTTGCGGCATTTTTATATGTTATTTTATCGCATTTAGCCAAAGTACCACTTGTCGCCAAAAATCACCCATTGTTAGAAGAAAGTTTACACCATCATATTTAAACAAAAATTAAAACAATATGCTTACAACTATTTTTATTCTAGGGATTCTGTTTACAATACTTATTATTTTCATATTAGCAAAAATAAGTAAAGTTACAGATATTTTAAAAGGAACACAAAATAAAGATGAAAAAGATACTAAAAGCAATAAAGTAAATGCTTTTTTAATGATGCTATTTCTTTTTTTAGGAATCGCATTTTTTGCTTGGTATTCTTTTACACATTTTAAGAGTTACGACCTTCCTCTTGCATCGGCGCATGGGAAAGAGACAGATTTTTTATTTTGGTCTACTATTGCTATTATTAGTGTAGCTTTTATTATTACTCATATAATCTTATTTGGATTTTCTTGGAAATACCAATATAAAAAATTGTATAGAGCAAAATATTACCCAGAAAATCATACATTAGAATTTATATGGACTATCATTCCTGCTATAGTGCTTACTTTTTTAATCATTAGTGGATTGGATACATGGCAAAAGATAACAGGAAAAGCACCGGAAGATGCTGTAGAAATAGAAGTGATGGCATATCAATTTGCATGGGTTTCTCGTTATCCAGGAAAAGACAATCAATTAGGAAAATACCATTTTCGGTTAACAGATTCTGAAAATAGAATGGGAATAGATTTTAGTGATAAAGCATCGTATGATGATTTTATTCCACGAGAAATACATATTCCCAAAGGAAAAAACGTGAAATTTAATGTAAGATCAAGAGACGTTATACATAGTTTTTATCTCCCACATTTCAGAGCACAAATAAATGCTGTTCCTGGACTCCCTACTACTTTTTGGTTATTACCTACGAAATCTACCGAAGATATGAGAAAAGAAACAGGTAACCCTGAATTTAATTACGAACTAGTATGTAATAAAATTTGTGGTAAAGGTCATTTTTCTATGAAATATATTGTAATAGTAGATGAGCCAAAAGAATATGAAAAATGGCTTTTGGAACAAACCCCATGGATTGAAAAAAATCCAAGCTATGTATCCCAAAGAATAACAAAATAAGATATTATTTTACTGTTAATAATATTTTATAAATTCACTTATAGTAATTTTAATTTTCATACAATGATATAACTTTTAAAAATCATTTTTGATGTACTTATAGTTTTCTAAATACTTGATTATTAATAGTTATAAAATTCATTATTTTTCTAAAAAAGAATTTTTAGAGCATGCTCTACAATGCATCCTTCTATTTATTATAGAAACGTTTCATTTATTTACTTATATTTTATTTAAACAATAATTAAGAATGCTCCATACAAAAATAATATCTAATAGACAGGTAATAATAAACGACAAAAAGTATTTATATTTTGCCAGCAACTCTTATTTAGGGTTATCAACAAACCCTCAATTTTTAAGGATACTAGTAAAAGGAGTTCAAAAATATGGTAGTCAAATAGGTATTTCTAGAAAATCGAATTTCAAAGTATCTCTATACCAAGAAGTAGAAGATTATCTCAAACGTTGGCTAAGAGTAGAAGATGCTGTTGTAGTATCATCAGGTACCGTAGCTGGACAAATAATGACAAAAATTGTGATAGAAAATGGATATGATTTGTATTATGCAGAAGATGCACATCCCTCATTATGGTATAATAGAAAGCACTTTATAGAAAATTCATTTTTAATGAGTCCTTCTAAAATAATCCAACTTATGAAGGATTATAGAACTCAAAAAATAGCAATAGCTGTAAATTCAACAGATCCATTACATGCAAAAATAATAAATTTTGATTGGCTAAAAAACATACCTCGGTCTAAAGATTTATTACTTATAATAGATGATTCGCATGGAATAGGAATAAATGGAGAAGAAGGCGAAGGACTTATAACGTATATCCGTTCTATTAACCCCTCCATAAAAATAGCAATGGTTGCTTCTATGGGAAAAGCTCTCGGCTGTCAAGCAGGTATTATAGCAGGTAATAAAGATATATTAGAATATATAAAAAAATCTTCTCATTTTATATCCGCATCCCCCCCTGCTCCTTCTTACATGTATGCCTTTCTTCACTCAGAGCAGATGAGAAAAAAACAAATTAATAAGTTGAAAACCCTAAAAAATTCTTTTAATTCTGATTTTATACAAAAACTGACGGTTACCTCCGAACATACTCCTATATTTTGTTTCAAAGAACCCGATAACGATCTGTATGAATATCTATATTCTAAAAAAGTAATTATTTCCCATTTTCCTTATCCGCACTCATATAGCAAAAGTATTACCCGTATCATTATAAATGCAAATTTTAATACAGAAGATATTCTTAACCTCGTGAAAAGAATCAGTACGTATTATAAAAAGAAAAAAATTACGGAAATAAAAAGCATAAGAACAAGAAAACCAAGAACACGTAAAATCAAGTAAGCAATAAAATTTATTTCATAATATTTAAACATATATATACATATCTAAAAAATTAACTTTTTCTATGAATAAAAAAATAATAATGTGTCGGAATATGAAAATACTAGGGATAACACTGATTCTATTCACTTCTTTGCATTTGTTTGGATATACAAATATCACAATACCTATAGATCCAAATGTGAAAATAGGTACCCTCAAAAATGGGCTTACTTATTATATTCGTGAGAATAAAAAGCCCGAAAAGAGAGCAGAGCTAAGACTGGTAGTGAATATAGGATCTGTTTCAGAAGACCCTAATCAGTTAGGTTTAGCACATTTTACAGAACACATGGCTTTTAATGGAACCAAAAATTTCAAAAAAAACGAAATTGTAAATTATTTACAATCTATCGGTGTAGAATTTGGTGCAGATCTCAATGCCTATACTTCATTTGATGAAACAGTATACATGATACCTATTCCAACTGATGATGAAAAAATAGTAGATAAAGGACTACAAATTTTAAAAGAATGGGCTTCTCTGGTCACTTTTGACCCAATAGAATTAGAAAAAGAAAGAGGAGTAGTAATAGAAGAATGGCGTTTAGGAAGAGGAGCAGACCAAAGAATGTTAGACAAATATCTTCCTGTTATCTATAAAGGATCTCGATATGCAGAAAGGTTACCTATTGGAAAAAAAGAAATACTAGAATCATTTTCATTGGAAACAATAAAAAAATTCTATAAAGATTGGTATCGACCAGATTTGATGGCTGTTATCGTAGTAGGAGATATTTCATCTTCTATTATAGAAGAAAAAATTAAACAGACATTTGAAAATATTCCCGTATCACAACCTCTCCGAAAAAAAGAAATATATTCTGTTCCTGACCATCAAGAAACATACGTATCTATAGTGACAGACAAAGAAGCATCTTATAATAGTGTAGATTTATTATATAAGTTCCCCGTAGAACCTTTTTTAAATGAAACCGATTATAAAAACTTTCTAAAAAAAAGAATGTTTTCAGAGATGTTTAATATTCGTTTGAATGAAAAAGTAAGAACCTCTAACCCTCCCTACATAGGTGCTTTTAATAGTTTTGGAAGTAGCTGGGTAAGAACAAAAGATGCCTTTCTTATAGGAGCATATACAAATGAAAAAGGTATACGAGAAGCAGGACTTGCGATTCTCTATGAAATAGAAAGAGTAAAAAAATATGGATTCTCCGATGGGGAGCTGAAAAGATTAAAATTTGACCTTCTCAAACAATACGAGTCTTCTTATAAAGAAAAAGATAAAACAGAATCTCACAAATATGTTTCCGAATATATAAATCATTTTTTGAAACAAGAACCTATTCCAGGTATAGAATGGGAATATAATTTTCTTAAGCAAAATATTGATTCTATAACCTTATCCGAAGTGAATACTACTTCACGCTACATGACAAATGAAAATAGAGTCGTTATAATTGCTTCTGTGGATAAAAATGAAATTACCTTACCCAGTGAAACAGATGTTATAGAAACACTTAACAATGTTTCTAGATGGAACATATCTCCTTATGAAGATAAACAATTTAATTCTCGTTTGATTCCAATTTTACCAACACCAGGAAATATTATATCTGAGACAAAAAATGAATTATTAGGGACAACAAAATTAGTGCTTTCCAATGGATGTATCGTATTTTTGAAACCTACTAATTTCAAAAATGATGAAATTGTTATGAATACATGGAGTCCAGGTGGAACTAGCTTGGCTTCAGACGAAGATTACTTTTCCGCTCAAAATGCAGTGAGTATTATTCAAGAATCCGGAGTAGGAGAATTTAGTGTAAATGATTTGCAAAAAATTCTATCAGGTAAAAAAGTAACCGTTTCCCCTTATATAAGAGAATTGAGTGAAGGAATACAAGGAAATACAGATAAAGAAAGCATGGAAACTTTTTTTCAACTTCTGTATTTATATGCCACGGATCCTAAAAAAGATGAAGATGTTTTCAGAGGATTTATAACCAACCAAAAAGGATTTCTCCCTTCTTTAACAGCAAATCCCGAATATTATTTTCTTGACCAATCTCGTAGATTTTTAAACAACAACCATTTTAGAAAAGGGGTTTTTCCTACTGTATCGGATTTAGATAAAGTGAGTTTAGACAAATCTTTTGCTTTTTATAAAGAAAGATATGCAGATTTTAGTGATTTTGCTTTTTGGTTTGTAGGAAGTTTTCAAATAGAAGAGATAAAACCATTTATTAATCAATACATTGCTTCTTTACCAAGTATAAAGAGAGCAGAAACATGGAAAGACATTGGAGCAAGACCTCCTAAAGCTCCCTCAGAAAAAGAATTTAAAAAAGGAATAGATCCAAAAAGTCAAGTTATCCTTCAATGGGAAACAGAAGCGCCTTATAATAAAGAAGAAGCGTATTATTTGTCTTGTTTAGGAGAAGTATTGAGTATCAAACTAATAGAAATTTTAAGAGAAGAGAAAGGGGGGGTTTATGGAGTAGGTGCTTATGGAAACGGGTCTTTGCTTCCATACAATGCTTATACTTTTTCTGTCAAATTTCCATGCGGACCACAAAATGTAAATAATCTTATTACAGCGACTATGGAAGAAATAAAAAAAATACAAACAAAAGGTGTTACACCTGAGGATTTAAATAAAATAAAAGAAGCACAAAAAAGAAATTTTGAAATAGAAGTTCAAGAAAATTCTTTTTGGATTGATGCTTTGCGTACTTCTTATTATGAAAAAAGAAATCCTGATGATATTTTAAAAACAATAGACAATATAAATGCTCTCAAAAGCGAATATATTCAAAAAGTTGCTCAAAAATATGTATCCCTCAACAAAGTAATAAAAGTTATTCTTAATCCCGAAAAATAACCAAATAAAAAAAATTAATGAAAAATACAGTCCCTACCTTTCAGACAGAATAAACAAAATACCAAGGATATGCGATTATCCTATCCTTGCTGCAATGGGCTTTGATAAAAAAGTATTATTCAAAACCAAAGAACTTAAGAGGGGTTTTAAAAATTCAAATCATAAAAACTGTATCCCTTACAAACCAATAGTTACCAACACTTTTTTTTGAATAAATCAATTTTTAGAACCCATCTTAATATCACTTTGCTGAAACACAGAGGTGAACATTTTAAAGCTATAGATTAAATACGATACTTTTTATAGATTTACGTTATCAAAACTCATAAAGACACCTTAATATTAGAAAAGTTGCATTTTTAAGTATTATTATTTTTGTTTCTTTATAAAAAATATAAAAACAACAAGAAAACGTGTTTAATTTTCGTTTTTTGAATGATTTTATAATGGTTATAGTGAAAGTATATAAAAAAAAATAATTTTGCGTTTTAGAATATTTTATTTTAATTTAGTATAATTAAGTAGTTATTAATTTTTTGTAGTGATTTATTACATTTTATTTATTTATTAATTTATTTATTTATTAATTTAACACAAAGTAAACAATGAGATATATATTACTCAGTAGTTTTTTGTTAATGTGCTTATTTGTAAATCAAGTATATGCACAAGACCGGGTTATTTCCGGAAAAGTTACATCTCATGAAGATGGATCAGGTCTGCCTGGGGTGAATGTGGTATTAAAAGGTACCACAACCGGTACCATCACGGATATTGATGGCAATTATAAGCTAACCATTCCAAAAGAAGGGGGAGTATTAGTTTTCTCTTTTATTGGTTTAACTCCTCAAGAGACTCTTGTGGAAGAAGGAGCAATAGAGGTAGACATGGATGTAGCTTTGAAAGCCGATATAAAACAACTGGATGCAAATGCAGTTATAGTATCTGCTCAAGGTATTTCTAGAGAAGCGAAAACACTTGGATTTGCACAAACAACAATCTCTTCGGCTACTCTGAATAATAAACCAGAGACAGATATAGGACGTGCATTACAAGGACGAACCCCAGGTATTCAAATTCTTAACTCTTCCGGTATAGCAGGATCAGGATCAAGAATTAATATACGTGGAAATAGTTCTATAACAGGTAATACACAACCACTATGGATAGTAGATGGAGTACCTATTAATACTTCTACTAATGATAGCAATCAGGACTTTAGAGATGGACAAGTAGCACCTACTCGCTATCTTGATATAGATCCTAATAATATTGCTTCTATGAGTGTATTAAGAGGACTTGCGGCTACCACACTGTATGGATCTCAAGGAAGAAATGGAGTTATTCTTATTACTACCAAAACAGGGGGACCATCAGCAAAAAATGCACCAAGATTTGAAGGATCTGTTAGCCAATCATACTATGTAAATGAAGCTATACTGCCTCAATTCCAAAATAAATGGGCAAATGGATTCGATGGCACATACGGTGAGTTCTTTAGTAACTGGGGATCTCTATTTGACGGGAAACCAAAACCTACTGATAGACATCCATATTACGAATGGAGAAATGTTTTTCCGGAGAGACCAGAATTTGCACAAGCAACAGGATATATTCCTACTGCTGCGCCTGATAACGTGAACGATTTCTTTCAACAAGGGTATTCTGCTACTACTTCCTTATCTCTTTCTGCGAGAAATGAATTTGGAAACATATCACTCAGTTATAGTCATCTTGGAGAAGAAGGATTCATAAAATACAATACTCTTTCTCGTGATAACTTCTCTTTTGGAGGAAATGCTAAATTGACAGATAAACTCTCTATGGGAGCATCATTTAACTTTTCAAGAACGGAACAAGAAACCCCTCCCGCAGCAGCAGGACAAGGATCTAACTCTGTTGGAGGTCCTTCTATTTGGGCGAATCTTCTGTATACCCCTAGAAACATTGATTTGACTAACTGGCCTTGGGAACATCCTATAACCCATGCGAATGTGTACTATAGGAATAACAACTCTATCACTAATCCTTATTGGATAAGAGAATATGCACGGCAAGGATCAAAAACAGATAGATTTATCTCTCAGATGAACGTTAATTATCAAATAATAGATGCTCTCAAAATCACTTACCGTTTAGGATTAGATACCTATTCTGAAAAAACCTTTAATTATGTAAATAAAGGAGGTGTAGGGTATGCTACAGAGGTTTTACCTGGACAATATAGAACAACAACAGGAAATAATACTATATGGGATCATTCTCTTATCCTTTCGTTTCAACAAAAACTAGGATCAAATTTTGATCTCAGTGCTGTTCTTGGAGGTAATTTCAGACAAGACACATACGAACAAATAGGATTAGAAAGTTTAGGACAAGTAGTGTTTGGTCTGTTGGAACATAGAAACTTCACTTCTACTCTTCCAAAGGATTGGAGAGGATATAACCTTAATAGATTAGAAACACGAGCATGGGCAGGTATATATTCAAACGTGAGTTTAGGGTTTAAAAACTTTGTGTACTTAGATCTCTCAGTAAGAAATGACTGGGGCTCTACGGTAGAAAAAGACTACCAATCTCTTCTTTACCCAGGTGTGAGTGTATCTTTTCTACCTACTGCCGCTTTTCCTAATCTCCTACCAAGTGTATTGGATTATTGGAAACTCAGAGTATCCTACGGTTCTTCTGCGAACTATCCCGATCCTTATAACACCCGACCATACATATCGCTCAATTCTCAAAGATTTGTTGGAGCAGATGCTTATAACTATGTTACCAATAAATACCCTAATAGATTAGCAAATCCGAATCTGAAGCCCGAATTACTCACAGAGTTTGAAGTAGGAACAGAGATCACACTCCTTAAGAATCTTTTAAAACTAGACTTTACCTGGTATAACAGAGTTTCTAAAGACCAAATAATCCTCCGTCCTTTAGATCCGTCTACAGGATATACAGAAAGTTATATCAATGCAGGAAATTTGAATAACAGTGGTTATGAAATCAGTTTTGATATAAACCCCCTTCGTTCACTCAATGGATGGGACTGGAATATTAAAGTAAACTGGACCAAGAATGTATCTAAAGTAACTGACTTACCAGAAGGATCTAAAGAGATACCTATAAATGGGTATACCGATTTGGGAAATTTTGCCATAGAAGGTGAACAATTGAATATCATAAAAGGAAAATATATAAGAAAATCTCCCGACGGACAAAGAATTATAGGAGAAGATGGTAACTATGCAGCAGCATCTGATATAGGTATTATAGCCAACCCGAATGCTGATTGGATAAGTGCTTTCATCACTACTCTCAGTTGGAAAGGAATATCTCTTAATATGCAATGGGATTATACCCATGGTGGACAAGTATTTTCTTATTCTGCGGCAACTCCAATTGCGAGAGGAGTTGCTAAGGACTTGGAAGAGTTCGATACTTCCCTACCTCTCATCTTACCAGGTGTAAGAGAAGTGAGAAATGCAGAAGGAGTTGTTACAGGATATACCCCCAACAATCTCCCTCTTACTACTGCAGGAGTATATTTTGGAAATACTATTATAGGACATGGGGATGGCATAAGCGACGTAGGAATATATGACGCATCTCGCATCTACTTCCGTGAGATATCGCTTGCTTACTCATTACCTAAAAATGTGTTAGAAAAAATAAAACTCAAAGGACTAAGCATAGCATTAACAGGTAATAACCTTTGGTTCCGTGCTATAAATGCTCCCCTCTATTCTGCTGCTGATTTTAACCGAACAGCTTTTGGAACACGTAACGGTGCAGGATTTGACTATATCGGAGGTCCTTCTGCTCGCAGATATGGATTTAACGTAAAACTTACTTTTTAATTTACAATTAAACTTAAGAGAAAAATAATGAAAAATAAAATTGTAGTTTTTGGAATAATAGTTATCATGAGCGTTTTTTCATGCCAAACTTTTGAAGAAAATTTGACAGACCCCAATAATATATCAGAAGCCTTAGCGGATCCTGATCTTATCTTGAATGCAGTACAAACAAGCTTTGCAGATTTTTTTGAGGAAGTGAGCGGTACTACATCCAGATTAGTAAGACATAGGGCTATGATAGCAGGGTTTACCTATAACACATCATATCCTGCAGCGGATCAAAACGATATGTGGAATTATGGATACCAAGATGTACTTATAAATGCAAAACTTTTACTAAAAAGTATTTCTGAAGATGGGAAAACGAAGTTAGGAAGAAGCACACATGCAGCAATAGCAAAGATTTTGTCTGCATACGTATATCTTACCTTAGTAGATGTTTTTGGAGATATACCTACTGAAGAAAGTGGTGCCTTAGATCCTACTACATTTAATCCCCCTGCTTCTACGGGAAAAGATGCTTATACATACGCACTGAAACTTCTAACGGAGGCAAAAGAAGAGTTAGCAAAAACAGAAGCAGTAATCGCACCTGCAAAGGATATTTTTTATGCAGGAAGTAGAGCAAACTGGACTGCACTTGCAAATACTTTAGAACTCAAAGTATATATGAATCTTGCATTAACAGACCCAGCGGGTGCCATAGCAAAAGCTACTCCACTCCTGGCTGCTAATCTCATAGACACAGAAGCTGAAAACTTTACCTATAAGTGGGGAACATCCACAGTGCCTGATTCGAGACATCCTGTATATAATACTTATTATGATCCCAATGCAGGAACTGCAGGAGGGTATATTAATAATGGATTTATGTATAGAATGTATTACAGTAAAGGAGTACAAGATCCTCGTTGGAGGTATTATTTCTACCGACAAGTAGGAAGTATAGCCCAAGCAAAAAAAGATGATCCAAAATCAGTAGGATGTGCAGAAGCAGCTTTAGACCACTACATAGAACAAGGATTTGGTACAGCATTTTGCACCTTTGACCCTGGATTTTATGGACGTGACCATGCGGACGCTTCGGGAACAAACCCTGATTCGAGAGCTATTACTTGTGTAGGACCTTATCCATACGGGGGAAGACCTGATCTCAATCCTGTTTCTAATACGAGCTACCAAGTAGTAACTCAGAGAGGACAAGGAGCAAATGGTGCAGGAATTAGCCCTATATTTATGTCGTTCTATACTGACTTTATAAAAGCAGAAGCTTTTGCAAAATTAGGACAGGCAGCAAATGCTAAGGCAGCACTCTTAGATGGAATTAATAAATCCATAACACAGGTAAGAAACTTTTCTGTTTCCAAAGGACAAGGGCTTACTGCCGGTTTAGAGCCATCTACCATTGATTATATAGAGATAGTAACAAAAGAGTATGATGTTGCGAATGCAGATGGAAAATTACTTACCATAGCAGAACAGTATTACTATGCTCTTTTTGGAAACGGTATAGAAGCATACAACTTATACAGAAGAATACCTACTCTCCAGGTCTATATGGAACCAACCATTTCTACAGTAAGAGGAGTAGGAAACTTGTTTTTACGCACACTGTATTATCCTCAAGATTATGTTACCAATAATAATACAGCAAAGCAAAAATCAAATGAAGTAGAAACACCTGTTTTTTGGGATAACTGGCCATCAGGAACATTTAAATAAATAAAATTTTAAATATATAGAAACATGAAAAATAAAATATATAACTTATTTTTAATAATAGGATTTGCATTAGTACTCTCTTGTGCAGACCCCGATTTAGATCCTCTATTATCAGAACAAGTAAAAAAAGGAACTTTTTTATCACTCCGTGGCACCCAGTTAGACGAAATCTATTTTAATGGTACTTACGCTTGTGGAGGAGGAGATGCTTTTTATTACAATTCTGTAACAGGAACAGAAGTATTTGAATTTGACGCTGTTTTTTTAGCAGAGGATCAAAGTACTTTAGGAAGTATAGAATGTTTTGTAAACAAAAAAGAAGGAAAAGTTACTACAAAGGTTCCTCTAGGAATAACAAAACAAGCAAGTGATTTTAGCAATTCCACAGATGGAGAAAAGTTTAAAAAGATAACCGTAAGTATACCTCTTTCTACTATATTATCAAAAATAGGCGTTGACCCAAAAACAACAGCGGGTCAAAAAACCTTGGCGGATACATACGGAGAAGTGGGAATAATTATTCTTACAGATCTGACTCTTTCAAATGGTACGAAGATAACCGCTGATGAATTAGTTGCACCCGGATTACAGGCAAGCGATGTATTTTATCCCGCACAAAGGTTAAATTACTGTCTTTTGGATGTAAATGACTATAAACCTGCTGTTACTATAACCAGAAAAAAATCAGTACCTCTGAAAGGCGCTGGAGTTGATAGTATATTTCTTACTTATGATGCTGATGAGATTACAAATACTCCTACTGCGGTTCTATCTATTGTAGCAGCGGGAACAAACACCATCTCTACCACAGGAACATTAGGTACGGTGACAAAGTATAAGACCACTAAAAATAAATTTTATGCTTTATACACAGCTCCTTCAGATTATACAGGACCAGTGCAATTGGCAGTTTCAGGGGCACAAGCATCTATATCAGGAACTAATTTAACACAGAACAGTACAACATTTGATATAGCAGTGGATAATACTGCACCTATTATGCGCACTACTTTTGCAACAGGCACTTCTCCTACACGTATAGGAAAAGGACAATCTACTGTAATAAGTGCTACGTTTAATGAGGCAGTAGATATTTCGGGTGCATCTATTGATGTAAGAGGACAAAATTTGGATACACTTGGTTTCCAATCCTTTACTCTCTCTTCAGATAAACTGACTATTAGTTATGCATATAGATTTAAAGATAGCGAAGCACCTTCTGCTACTCATGGACAACTTACTATTACAGTAAAAGGTATAAAAGACCTTGCGGGAAATAATTTTTTATTCCCTAATGGAAGTACTAGTATAGTAAATACATCATGGCTCACATGCGATTTAGCAACTCCTAATACTCCTATAGTATCGGTAGGTGCTACTTATGACTACGGGGATCAACTCTATATCACAGGAAAAGCGGATACTACGGGAACAAACGTAGGTGCTATCATTAAAAGTTCTACAAGTGGAACTATTTATTATATAGCTGTTGAACGTGGTGGACTAGCTCCAGTGCAAAAAACAGGTGGAGGATTTGATACTTCAGCAGATGATTTTGAATCTGTAGCTTCGGGATCTTTTGCAGCTTCTAATTCTGCTCAGTATATACCTTTCACAGCAAATGGAGATATTGATTTATATTTCTATTTTGTGAATAGTACAGGGAACACAAGTTTGAATACGACTGTGCCACTTCAAATAACGATGAGGTAATATATAAGAGTATACATTTTGTATTTGAAAATAAAAGGGGACTCCAGCAATGGAGTCCTTTTTTGTTATATATTTACATATCAATAGTTACAGAAAATAAAAAAATATATGACCCACAAAGGAATGATAAGAATGAAAGACCTTTGATACCTTTCGTACCTCTGTGGTAAAAAAAATAAAAAAATAGTAACTATTATGGAAAAATATTCATTTTTAAGATACTCAGTATTTGATTATCAAAGAAAAAGAGTAGCTAAATAGTTACTTTTTATCAATATTTTATATATTTACAGTATTAGTATTTAAAGTATTTTTTCTTTAAAAAACAAAAAAATTGTTAGAAAAAGTTATAACATTAGAAGATAATATTTCTTTGGTGCATTTTTTAGGTGCGGAAAATAAAAATATAAGCACCTTAGTGGAATCTTTTCCAAAAACTAAAATTATATCTAGAGGAAATGAAATTTTTATAAAAGGGGAGTATTTGGAAATATCCAAAGTAAATGAAATCATAAATGCACTTATACAGCATTATAATACTTATGGTATTGTTACAGAACAAGATATAGATACTATTATAAAAAAACCAGGGGACCTTCATGAAAAAAAAGAAGAATTTGTTTTATTATACGGTAATAAAGGATCTAAAATAATTCCTCGTACTCCACATCAAATAGAACTAGTAGAAAAAAGTAAAAAAAATGACTTGGTTTTTGCTATTGGTCCAGCGGGATGTGGTAAAACATATATTTCTGTAGCACTTGCCCTCCAATCTTTAAAAAATAACGAGGTCCGAAAAATTATTATTACCAGACCTGCGGTAGAAGCTGGTGAAAACTTAGGTTTTTTACCCGGTGATATGAAAGAAAAAATAGACCCTTACCTCAAGCCAATTTACGATGCTCTACAAGATATGCTCCCCATAGAAAAATTAAAGTTTTATCAAGAGAATAATATTATTGAAATAGCTCCTCTTGCCTATATGAGAGGAAGAACACTGAATAATGCTTTTATACTTTTAGACGAAGCCCAAAATACCACTCAAATGCAAATAAAAATGTTCCTTACACGAATGGGTATAAACTCTAAAATTATTGTTACAGGAGATACTTCACAAATAGACCTTCCACATAAACAAAAATCGGGATTATTAGAAGCACTACGTATTCTGAAAGATAATACAAAAATTGGATTTGTAAAATTAGATGAACGGGACGTTCTGCGACACCCCCTTGTAAAAGATATTATTGTTGCTTATCAAAAAGACAGTATAAACGTAAACCCATCTCAATGAATACTTTGATCATTCACTTTTATTGCTTCTCTATCTATGCGGTATTTTCTAAAAATATCTTATCTCGGTAAACAGTACAGCGGTTGGCAAAAGCAATACAATACTACACAAACAGTTCAAAATCTTATAGAAGAAGTATTAAAAAAATTATACGGAAAAGAAATAGAATGTATAGGAAGTAGCCGAACTGATGCCGGAGTAAATGCTTTATGCCAAGTAGCACATATAGATATTGATGACTTAAAAATAGAACCACAATATCTTCTGCATAAAATAAATATGCTTCTTCCTAAGGACATTTCTGTGAATGCAATAATACCCGTAGAACCAAAGTTTCATGCAAGATTCAATGCCCTTTCTCGTACCTATAAATATTGTATACATCATTCTAAAAATCCTTTTTTGAATAACACAAGTTATTATATAAGAGCAATACCAGATATACATCTGATGAACAAGGCAGTGCAATTTTTTTTTACATGGAATGACTATAAATGCTTTTCCAAAGAACATACCAATGTAGAACATTTTGAATGTATTATTTACGAAGTAAAATGGGAGCAAGGAGAAGGTGAGAAAACATTTTTTCATATAAAAGCAAATAGATTTTTGCGAGGTATGGTAAGATGTATAGTAGGAACTCTTTTAGATGTGGGACTAAAAAAAATACCACTCTCTCAATTTTATAACATTATAGAAAAAAGAGATAGAAAAAACGCTTCTCGAAATGTTCCCGCTCATGGATTGTGCCTTATGGATGTAGAATATTCATTCCCTTTACATTACTAATTTTTAGTTATATTCCAAATAAGAACCAGAGTCGTAACCAAAGAAGAAGTAGCACCAATGATTTCAAAAGCAGTAATAGGCCTTTTATTAGTATTTGCAGGTACATAAATTTCTGATCCTGGTTTTAATTTTGGATATATTCTAAAAAAAACAAAGTTTTTGGTTTTTGCTATTCTTCCATTCGGATAAATAACGTAACAACTTCCTTTTTTTGCTTTAAAAGAAAACCCTCCCGATCTATTTATGTAGGTTCTAAATCTATTAGTACCATCATATCGCATAGAAGTAGGATGTAAAACCTCTCCTCGAACTTTTACTGTTTCTAGTTGCGAAGGAATAAGTATAATATCACCTTCTTTTAAAATTATATCTTGCTTACTTTTTGGTTTTTTTATAATGTTAGGCAAGTTTATATCCACATTTTCATATTCTTCTGTAAATTGGTCTTCATTTTCTTTTCGTTTTTCAGTCTTTTGAGAAGTAGTATCTTGTTCTTGAATATATTTTTCTTGTTTTTGTAAAAAAATTTCTTGTATTTTTATATCCAATCTTTTTATGTTTGTTTGAATAGAAGCATCAGATTCTTTGATAGTATTTTTCAAATAATCGGATATCTGCTTATATTTTTTTAAATCAGCATCTATTTTTTCTTCTTTTATATATTTTTCAGTTCTACGTTTCAAAGATGCCCCTTCTATATATGCATATTTAGTAAATAACCCACATCTTTTGAGAATATCAGATAGATATATTTGGTTATTTTCAAGGGCATATTCACCCGGATATACCACTTCTCCCATAACGTTCACTGTTTTTTGCTCTTCATAACTTGGATTTTTTCTTATAAATACATAATCAAAAGGCGATAGAATGATATTATTAATAGTATCTTTTTCAAAAAAATAAAAAGATTCGGGTATATTAACTCTTATAATTTCAGTAAGAGGATCCTCTCTCTTGTCTTGGGTTCTTCTTGCTATTTCTATATACATCTTAGAAGCAGAGTTTTTTATCCCACCACTTGCTATTATAAGGTCTGCTACTGTCATATTTTCTAAATAGGGAAAATAGCCAGGTTTATTTACTTCTCCTGTAATTTGCACATAAAATTCTTCTCGTATATCATATATACTCGGTAGATGTAAAACGTCAGATTCTTGTAAAATAAAGTCTTCTGCTAAACTATCTAATGCTGTATTGAGGTTGATGGAAACAGTACTGTATTGCAATTTTTTTTCAGTTCTATAGATAATTGCTCTATCCATAAAAGCATCTTTTCTTACACCTCCCGCTTTATACACTAATTGTTTGAGAGTCATACCTTTCGTGTATTCATATATGCCCTCTCTGAAAACAGCACCTGCTACTTGAACTTTTTGAGAAACAGCACTTAAAATTTTAGATATTTCCACTCTATCTCCATCTTTGAAGGTAAAAGAACCATAATTTTGTTTGGAAACATCTTTTGCTTCTTTTTCATTTCGGTAAGTGCTAACAACTTTTATCTCCTCTTTATATGCCATATCTGTAAATCCTCCCACATATTTTAAAAGATCTAAGACAGTTTCTTGGGGTTTCATTTCATAATATCCAGGGGTCCTCACCTGCCCTTTTACTTCAATTCTATTTTCTATTCGTCTCACCAGAACCACGTCATTATCTTCTAATCTTATATTTCCTGATACATCGCCATGTAATAAAAAAGTATATACATCTACTTCTGTAATAAGTTTTCCTAATCTATATACTTGTATATGCCGAAGTGTTCCTAAAATAGAAGGACCACCCGCAGAATAAAGAGCATGAAAAACCGGAGAAAAAGAAGGCAGAAGGTAGGCCCCCGGATTCTTAACTTCACCAACCACATTAACTTTTATCGTTCTCATATTTCCTAAACTTACCTGAATAAAAGTGTTTGGATTAGAACCCTTTATTCCTGCATGTATTTTAGAAAGTTTTTCTATTAACAATTTCTTCATTACATCAATGGATAATCCAGAAACACTTACTATACCAATAACAGGCACGTTAATATTGCCATCGGGAGAAACCTCTACTCTATATGTTTTTTGGTAAGCACCATACACCTCTATTATAAGCTCATCTCCTCCGCCTAATATATAATTTTTAGGGGTAGCGGTTTGGTCACTTGGTATAAAATCAAGATTCCGTTTTTTAAATAATTTGTACCCAAATATTTTGTCCTCTTTTTTTGTAAGTTTAAATCTTTTTGGGGAACCACTCTCTTCCTCCTCATCTTCTTCCACTAATATATCATCTACTGAGACAGGTTCTTTGTTTCTTTCAGCATCAAAATCATCTTTTTTTGTACTTATTTTTTGATTTTGTTTCAAACGGTTCTGCTTTTGTTCTTCTATTTTTGATTTTATAATGAGGTCTTCCCGTCCATTTTTTTTATACACTTCCAATAACTCTTTTTCTGAAATTCCCAATTGCTCTGCTTGCCTTCTGATATACTCTAACTGTTCATTTTCAGTATTTATCTGCCCAAAAAGAGTATTGTTAGCAAGCACTACCATCCCCACAATAATCATACCATGTCTTATGTTCATTCTCAATATATTTCTTTCTATTTATTATTTATTTTAAAATGCTTTTGAACCAAATATATTCAATATATTCTTACACTCATTTAATATTAAAAAAGTATGATTACATCCGTTCAGTTTACCCAAAAGCCAAATATACTAAAAATGATTTGTATTTTAGCAATATTTTTAAAAATATTTTGGAGTAATAATACACAAAACAAAAAATATGAAAATAAAAAATATATTTAGAATTTGTTCGTTTATTTTTAAATAACACTCATTGTTTACATTATAGAAGTAAAGATAATGAGATACATTCAAAATATTTTATATTTATTTCAAAAATACAAGATCATTTGATTCTTTATGAGCCAATAATTTAAAAAAATTATCAAAGTATATATTGTAAAATAGGTATCTCCTTGTTTTCAAATATTAAGAAAAATGGCATATAAAAATATATCTTTAGAAATGCTCCACGAAAAATATGGGGTGAAAAGTAAAACAAATAATTTATTTTCAGACATACCACTAGTAAAACCGAGCCAATGGATTACAACATGCTTAGAAATAGCAAAAGAATATCCTATCTGGACAGAAAAAGCTCGTTCTGAATTTATAGTTGCTCCTATTCTCACTGAAGTAAGACAGCAGAATAATAAATATATATCTATTTATTCTGGAATAAACCTGAAGGTAGATAAAGAACTCACTGGAAAATGTGATTTTATCATTACAAAAAATGTAGAAAGTTTAGTATTGAACTACCCTATAATGCAAGTAGTAGAAGCAAAAAAACAAGATATTGACTTAGGAATACCCCAATGTGCCGTTCAAATGTATGCTTCTAAAAAATTTAATGAAAATAAGAAAACACCCGTCCCATATATTTATGGATGTGTGACTACGGGGCGCGAATGGAAGTTTATGCGATTGAATTCTCTCTTATAATTAGATACAGAAACATATTATTTGGATAATATTCCAAAACTTTTAGGAGTTTTTCAGTATATTATTGATTATTACAAAAAAATACTCTAAAAAAAATACTCTAATGGATATTACAAAACAAAAACCGGAAAAGTTTTATAACTTAAGAAGTAACAAAGTAATAAATGCTTTTAGGATACAGGTATCAGATTCTTGTGAAAGATTAACCACGTGGCTCAACTATTTTGAAAATATAAGTAACGAGGACAATCTTCTTTTACAGAGTGCAATAGAGAAATACAATACATTGCATTGGGGATGGAATGAAGAGGAGTTAAAAATGCACTTTATCTCTCTTATAATGCACGTAGCAAATCTCAATATCAAAGGAATATGTAAATTTTTTTATGAACGCTCTATATCTGGTATAGTTGAAAATAAAGAATTATCGGTTATTTGTGATGGAATGATGGCTTCTTATACCTTTTCGGGGGAACCGGATGTACCTTATTTTTTTATGCAAGAATTAAAAAAAGCAAATGAATATGGAAAAAATGATGCGCAAGGACAAATGCTCGCCGCTATGCTCATTGCCCGAGAACAAAATAAAAATAACAAATATATCTACGGATGCTATGTAATAGAAAGGAATTGGTTCTTTGCAACTCTCAAAAAAGATATTTTTTGCGTAAGTGGAGGGTACGACGCTACAGAAAAAGAAGACTTAATGAAAATTGTTTGTACTTTGAGGCACTTAAAAAAACTTATTGTAGAAAAGGAATAGATTAAAAACATGACGGTAATAAAAGCAGAAAACATATCAAAGGCATACCAATTAGGGCAATTTTCCACAGGAACACTGAGCAGAGACATAGAAAGATGGTGGGCTATCAAACGAGGAAAAGAAGATCCTTTTTTGAAAATAGGAGAAACAAACGATAGAAGCAAAAAAGGAAAATCTGATATTGTATGGAGTTTGAAAGATATTAATTTTGAAATACAGCAAGGGGATGCTGTAGGAATTATTGGCAGAAATGGTGCGGGGAAAAGTACTCTCTTAAAAATTCTCAGCCAAATCACCTCTCCTACCACAGGAACCATTAAAATAAAAGGAAGGATAGCCAGTTTGTTAGAAGTAGGAACAGGTTTTCATCCCGAATTAAGCGGAAGAGAAAATATATTTCTTAACGGTGCTATCCTTGGCATGCGAAAAAAAGAAATAACCAGAAAATTTGACGAAATAGTGGACTTCTCAGGGGTAGAAAGATATATAGATACTCCCGTAAAACGGTATTCTTCGGGAATGTATGTTCGGCTTGCGTTTGCGGTTGCGGCACATTTAGAAAGTGAAATTTTGATTGTTGACGAAGTATTAGCCGTAGGAGATGCTGAATTTCAGAAAAAATGCCTCGGAAAAATGGGAGATATCTCGAAAGGACAAGGAAGGACGGTGCTGTTTGTGAGTCATAATTTAAATACTATTTTGGATTTATGTCCAACATCAATCCTACTTAGCAATGGACAATTACAAAGTTTTAATATATCTGAAACCATTGTTCAAAAATATCAAGGTAAAACAAATTACGAGTTTATTATAAAAGAAACATCTATCAATAAACGAATAGAGAGGTGTAGAGCAACTGGAAATGTTTGTGGGAAAGTACTTGTAAAAGATATTGAATGTACCCATTTCCCTTCTCAAGAAAATAATTTTTTAGTATTATTGTTTACACTTGTTTCATCTGTTGATATAGAAAATGATAACTTATTTGTAGCTATAGGATTTCAAAATTCTCCCAATAGTTTAGCCTATGGAACAAATAAGTACCGTTGTGATGACATTATTAAGAAAAATGTTTACCATAAACTACATCTTAAGATAGATAATCTCTCTTCTTGTAATTTAGAGTACGCTTTTCCATATATTGTATTGTTAGATAAAAATAATTCTCCATACGATGTTATTGATGCACATGTTGCAGATGTTCCATCCATAAAGATTTTTAGAGACCCCGTTATTGAGAAAGTACATATAACAAAAATTTAAATACATCATATTTATTGTTAAAAAAATTAAAAAATTACACGTATAATTAAAAAAATGATAGATTACAGGATCCATAAGGCTTTTCTTAAACCAAATTACTCGTTTGAACTCTCGCAAGAGGATATTCAAAATTTTGAAACATTGTACAAAGTAATAAAGATAGAAGGGTTTCGGTTAAAAAGAAAATTAAAAGAAAAAATTAAAAGTGAATGCTTTGGAGAGTTAGAGAAAATAAAACTCATATTGCTAAAACAAAAAAAAATAGAAAGGGATGGTTATTTTATTACTGATTTATTTAATGAAATAAATTTTTTACTTGAAAATGATATAAAATTTTATTTTCTTGAAACAAAAACTTTTCTTAAAACTCAACAAGAAAAATCACTGTATGATAAGTATATTTTTCTGAAAGAAAATTTGTATTATGTTTCAAAAATAGAAAAACGTGCAGTAGAAGAAATATTAAAGGTTGGTCAACCTGCAATAGAAGTTTTTAAACAAAATGTACGGGAAGGAAAAACAACAAGAGATGATCTTTCTATAAATAATGGTGATATAGTTCAAAAAATTGCTGACGTAGTAAACAAACAATTTGAGTATTTAAAAATGAATGAACTCATGAGCATGTATACTGGTCGTGAAATGCATGTAGGTGGACTTGCTTTAGAATTAAGTGTTCCAAAATCTACTTGGTGGAACGTAAAATACGATAATTATGATCTACCAGCTAAAACTACTTATTTTCATTACGATGAATCTCCCGCTTACCCAAAATCAATATTGTATTTAAGTGATGTTACAAAGGATAATGGACCAACGTCTGTAAGTATTCCCCATCTAAGTGACCTAAAATTGACAGCATTAGGGTATTTAGTTGGAAGAATAATAGGACAGGTGGGCAGGGGGGATCTATTTAAAGAGAAGAATTTTTATCAGCACAATTACCATCAGATTTTTTCATGCCCAATATTTAGAGAAGATTTCATGAAATTACCAAATTTTATGCAATGGAATTCTCATTTTGGATGGGATCTTATACCTGGTAGTAGTGAAGAAAAATATGTTTTACAAAATGAAAAACATATTTTGGGAGAGGCAGGAACATTTTTAGTTTTTGACGGAGCAAATGTGCTCCATAGAGGTGGTCTTCTAAACAGTGGTGAAAGGATCGCACTTCAAGTAATATTTTCGGAAAAACCTACAAAAAAAGTTTTTATTCGTAGGCGATTAGGGAAACTCAAAAGATTAGTTTTTAATTCTATAGGCATAAAAAAATGATGTATATAAAAAAAATTATAAAAAACGCTTTAATATTTGCTCGACTATGGAAGAGGAACAAAACTACTTTATCTTCTGATACTATTTGTGAGATTCGAGACCTTTTAGATGGTGAAAAAATAACTCTTGTAGATGTGGGAGGAGCGGTGAATTTACAGCCCCATCATCATAAATTAATAGGTAATACTTGTTTTTATATTTTTGAACCTGATTTACGATCTTATGATGATTTGATATCTACTGTTGGAAGGTATTCTCATCCTCATGATTTTCATTATATAAATAAGGCACTTTCTGGAAAAGATGGGAAAAGAACACTCTATCTTAGTAATGTTCCCACTGGAAGTTCTATTTTACCAGTTAATAAAGAATCAGTTTTATTTTCAGAAAAAAGTACTTATTTGTTTCCTATGAAAGAACTAGAAATAGAAACAAGAAATTTAAGTACAATTCTAAAAGAGATAAAGGTGAAAAATTTTGATGCTATAAAATTGGACGTTCAAGGTGCAGAATTAGAAATTATACAGGGAATTTCACCAGATATGTTGAAAGATATAATGCTGATAGAAGTGGAAGTAGGGCTACATGAGATATACATGAATCAGGCTACTTTCCAAAATACCGATAGTTTTATGAGACAATCTGGATTTGAACTTTTTGAACTTAGGATAAATAGAGGACATATACCTAATTCTACCGATAATAAATCATACCATAAAATATATCTTGATGCTCATGAGCAATCCCCATCAGTTAGTGCTAGGGTATATGAATTTGATGCGGTATATTTTAGGAGTATAAATTGGGTAAAGAAAGAACAACCGCCTGTATCAATTATTAGAAAACTCATATCTCTATACTGTGTTTATAATTTTTATGCAGAAGCAATACAAATGACCGAATACTGTAGAGAAAATAATCTTATAGATGAAAAAGATAGTATAAAAATTATAAACTCTATAAAACAAATACATAAAAAAGAATATAAAAAGTTAACAAAATATCATTCTTTCTTAAAATCTAATAATTATAATATATGGGCACAGTATATGTGGGTACCATATCCTTCAAACTAATAGTTTAATTGATACATGTTCAACAATAAAGTTATTCTTATCACCGGTGGCAC
>JASGCU010000015.1 GCA_030053935.1 Chitinophagaceae bacterium | reverse complement strand
CTGTAGAATGGATTATTTCGGTTGCAATGCTTACCGAAGGCTGGGACGTGAAAAACGTTTTTCAAATCGTACCAATGGAGGAAAAAGCATTTAACTCAAAACTTTTAATCGCACAAGTTTTGGGTAGAGGTTTGCGTATTCCAAACGGCTATCCAAATGCAGAAGTAACAGTTTTTAACCACGATAAATGGAGTGAAAGAATTAAGGATTTAGTCGAAGAAATTTTAGAAATGGAAACCAAAATTAAAAACAGTCCAATTCTTGATGGAGATAGAGCTAAGTTTCATTTTACACTACATAATTTAGATTATACAAAAGAGAAAAAAGAAGTTGAAATTGAAAAAGAAACCGAAGTTTTCAATTACAAAGATTACATAACTTTTGTTGCCGAAACTTTTGAGCATAAAACAGATACAAAGTTTGTAAAAATCGGAGAAAAGGAATATAAGATGACTTATGAAATTGAGAAAGAAAAATTTTCAGTTTCAGAAATAGTCAATAAAATTTACGATGAATTTCAAATTAGAAAATTAGAAGGTATAATTTTAAAACTAAACGAAACAGAATACACAAGTTCTAATCTTCCAAGTAAAGAAATAATTGAGCAAGTCATACGAAACTCAATGGATAAAGTTGGAATGACAGGTGATTTTTTAGGTAAAAAAAACAGACAAGCTGTTTTTTCTGCCTTTAATACTTTACTTCGTAAAAAACCTAAAAGTATTATTTTAACAAGAATTCCTAACGCCATAACAGAAATTAAAACACAAAATAGAGAACACGAAAGCGTTTCAGTTTTAAGTTTAAGGAGTGATGCAACCGTTTTTTATTCTAATGATTTTGAAAACGAAATAGTAATTGAAGAAACCTTACAAGCATTTGAGGATATAAATGAAAATGAACATAAATTATTTCGTTCAGCTTTTGAAGATAGTATAAATAAATTTCTTTTCAAAACACCCATTGATTTAGTCTTTACATCTCGTGATCCAGAAAGAAAATTTGTAAGCGAATTAATTAAAAAAGAAAATGCTCAACAATTAACAAGTTGGTTAAAGTCTAAAAATCAAAGTTTTTATTCTTTGGAATATTCATTTACAAAAGGTTCACACACAAGTAGCCATTGGTTTAATCCAGACTTTTTCATTATAATAGAAAAAGACAATTTTCAATATATTTCAGTTGTTGAAATTAAATCAGATAATGACAACAGCGATGAAAATAAAGCAAAAAACAAATACGCAATTGAACATTTTAACGAACTAAATAAACAACTTGAGGAAAATGAAATAAAGCAAAAATATATTTTCAATTTTTTAAGTCCAACAAATTATAGCGATTACTTTACATATTTGCGTGATAAAAGACTTTTAGACGGAAAATATAAAAGCGAATTGGATAAACAACTAACTGAGACCTAATCACAGATTATTGGAAACAAGCACATTACAAATTATACAGGGGGCTGACCAAAAAGGTTTCAGTGAAATTTTATTAAAGGAGTAATCGTTATTTTAATTTTGACAGAATATACCGTATTTTGAATATTTAGGTAACAAAAAATGCTTTAAAATCTTATTTTTTCATTTTATAGTGACTTTTTAAGCAGTATGCGTAAAGGAGTGCTTTTAATAGCATTCTTGGATGATAAGAACTTGCTCCACCACCTTTGTATTCTGCCAAAATTGGTGATATGTCGTATGCATTTATTACTTTATCCACCACTCTTACTAAGTCATTTTGTGGAATCTGACGATCTATTTCTACTGGAAAGAAAGATGTTTGATTCCTGTCATTGGATTTAAAGATATTCCCTGTTTTTGGAGTTATTTTTTTATCATTTTTTATTTTTGCATAAAATTATATGTTTTTTGCATTTTTAAAAATAAATATAAAAAATAGAATAGTAGTAATAAATTGCTTTGTGTTTTAATATAGTTTCTAAGTATATTCTCATAATTTTTTAGGAATATTTTTTCGTCGCCCACAGGGGAGGTTTAAAAAAGCAATGGGTGATAAAAAAACAAAACAACATACAAATCAAAAGGTGCGGAGCACCGAAACAAAAACTCCCATTACGCAAACAATATCTTCAAAAAGTGTATTGTAACATTTTTTAGAATGGAGAGGAGTGAAATTGTATTATATTTTTGCGTAATGGGAGTAAATAAAAGTATACTTTAATAACGAAAATCAAAAAATATTCCTATCTACCTCTCTTTAACACTCTCAAAACAAGTATTTCTCATAAAGTACCTTTCAAAAAGAGAAGTATTTTTTCAAAAAGAGTATAATAGTAAAAAAATATTTCTCTTTGCAAAAATACTTTTCAATATACACATCTTTCATAATATGACAAATTATACCCTCAGCCACGAAGATATTCTCAAATACGCTCAAAGATTCTCTCAAAAGATAAGTGTTTCTTTTTTTGAAAAAAAACAATCCATCACGGGAAATGAAATCCTTTCACTCTGCCCCATAAAACAAGTAAATTATTTTATCTTACAAAACATACACCAAGAATGGATACACAGTACTCAGCAAATACAAAACGAAAACCCTTATTTTGATTATACCAATCCCATTGTAGCAGAAGCTTTAGAGAATTTTATGAACATTCTGTCTCAGCATATTTGTATAAAACAATCTACTTTTGAACCCCTCTTATTAAAAGCCACAGAGCAAACTCTTTTCTATATCACCAATCCGGAATTTTTTATAGAGCAAGCATTTTTTGCTCATACTTCCATAATAACAGATGAAAAACTTTCTTTTTTACAAAAATATATAAAGATCTATCCTGATTTTTTTTCGGAAATACAATTACAGATGCATAATATCCCTTCACCCGAAAGAGAAAAAGGAATATTTAAAAAAATTATACTGCACGTAAAGAAACACATACCACCCTTGGCTGCCGGAAAACATATAGAAGAATTTCATACTATTATGCCCATTAAAAAAATACACACACCAAATATTCCTTTTTCTTACTCCGAAGAGCAACCCGAAAAAGAAAACAACCAACCTAAATGGACGAATAAAGAATCATTTTTATCAGAAAAAGATATGGAAGAGACCTCTATCAACCAAAAGTTTGCTGAAAATACCCATACTCCTTTGTATCAAAGTATTTCTAAACCCATAGAAACTTTATCTGATACACTCCAAAAGACACAAAATCAAAATGTATTTCAATCCCTCCCTTTTTACCAGAGATATAGATTTATCTATACTTTATTTCAAAACAATGAAGCCGCATACAAAGAAGCAACGGATTCTATTGAGAACATAAACATACATTCTTTTGAAGAATCCGCAAATTATATTTTAGGCTATTATGGAAAAAAATATAATTGGGATACCAAAAGCGAAGAAGTAAAAGAATTTTTGAAAATATTATGTAAAAAATTTTTATAAAAATAAAAACAAGTATATGCAAGCAACAAGAGAATTATGGAAGAGTAAGTTCGGGTTTATAATGGCGGCGGCGGGTTCGGCGGTAGGTTTAGGGAATATTTGGCGTTTCCCTTACCTAACGGGCGAGAATGGAGGAGCAGCTTTCGTGCTTCTTTACTTATTATGTGTGCTTTTTATTGGGGTTCCTTTGCTCATAAATGAAATGCTTTTAGGCAGAATCCATAATAGAAACACCATTGGTGCTTTTCGATCTACAGGAGCAAACCGTTTTTTTCAATTTTTTGGAGGAGTTTTAGCCCTTGCGGTAAGTTTTTTCATCTTAAGTTATTATACAGTAATAGCAGGATGGACATTAGGTTATACCTTTCTCTCTTTTTCTCCCAGTTCATTTGTATTCAAAGAATTCATCGCAAATAGTACGTATGTTTTACCTCTCTTTGCTATGGCTATGCTCATAACTATAGGTATTGTACTAGGAGGCGTATCGGGGGGGATAGAAAAAGCAAATAAAATAATGATGCCTATGCTCTTCCTTATTTTGATTATTATTATTGTGAGAAGTGTCACACTTCCTAACGCAATGGAAGGTATCAAGTATTACCTCGTCCCTGATTTTTCTAAAATAAACGCCATGGTTTTTATCAAAGCCCTTACGCAGGCGTTTTTTTCTTTAGGAATTGGATGGGGAATTATTATAACGTATGGATCTTATCTTCCCAAAAATCAAAGTATTGTGACAGCAAGCGTCTTGGTAGGAATAATGGATACTTCGGTAGCATTTTTAGCTGGACTTATGATATTTCCCGCTGTGTTTTCTTTTGGAGAATCACCCAATCAAGGACCTACTCTTATTTTTGAAGTGATGGCAAAGATTTTTCCCGAAATGCCTTTTGGTACGCTTATTGCTTTTTTATTTTTTTTACTACTCTTTATCGCCTCTATCACCTCTACTATCGCAATGGTAGAAGTAGTGGGATCCTGGTTTATTGATGAAAAGAAATGGAGCAGAAAAAAAGCCACTTGGCTCGTAGGTATATCTGCATTTATCATCGGAATCCCTGCCGCATTATCTTGCGGAGCAAATCCCGTTCTCTCCCAAGTATCATTTCTCGGAAAACAGGGAGTAATGGACATAATGGATATATTTTTTGGAACAATAGTTATCCTCATAGTCGTTTTTACCACTACTATTTATACAGGTTGGTTTCTAAAATATTCTATATTGAAAGAAGAACTGCTGAAAGGGAGTGCTTTTTTTGATAAAAAAATATGGAGAAGTATAACGTATATCAGAGTATGGCGTTTTTTCTTACAGTATATATGCCCTGTTATAATTATTATATTAGCAATTATGAGTGCGAGGTGAGAGTAAAAAAAGAAACTATTGGCTTCTTTTATAACCTGATTTGAGAACTTATGAATAATGCATTTCACTATTCTCAATGTTATTAAGAGTGAATTTTTATCTTATTATTGTAAAACTTATTTTTGAACAATTGCTTATGACCTTTATAGATACACATGCACATATATATTATTACGAGACAGGAGAAGTAGAAGCTGTTATTAATAGGGGTATTCAAAATAATATAGAACGTATTTATATGCCCAATATAGATACGGCATCTGTAAGGCAAATGCTTTCTATTGCTGATACTTATAAAATGTGCTTACCTTTGCTGGGATTGCACCCATGCTCTGTGGAACACAATTTTGAAAAGAATCTCAAAGAAATAGAAAACTGGTTTTCCACAAGAGAATTTGTAGGAGTTGGAGAAATAGGTATTGACCTGTATTGGGAAAAAAAATGGATAGAAGAGCAAAAAGAAGCGTTTCTCATCCAATGCGAGTGGGCAAAAATCCGTAAAATCCCTATCATAATACACTGTAGGGAATCGGTAGACCTTACTATAGATATAGTAGAATCCATAAAAACAAAAGAGTTGCGGGGAGTGTTTCACTGTTTTTCAGGCACAAAAGAACAGGCGAAAAGAATAACAGATATGGGTTTTTTTGTGGGAATAGGAGGGTTTTGCACTTTTAAAAACAGTACTCTCGTATCCGTACTTCCTTTTATTTCTCCCGAGCATATAGTATTAGAAACAGATACCCCTTATCTTGCCCCAGTTCCTCATCGGGGCAAAAAAAATGAGCCATCTTTTATCCCCATCATTGCTCAAAAACTCTCTGAAATATTACACCTATCGGTTGAAGAAGTAGCCCGTATTACTACACAAAATGCTTCTGTGCTTTTTCAAAAATGTGAATAATGTATGTTAGGTATACTAAAAAAAATAGACGAAAGGTTGTTTCTTTTTTTAAATGGTTTACATTGGGATTGGTTAGACCCTTATATGGTTTTGATTTCTCATAAATGGTTTTGGCTTCCGATGTATTTGGTTTTATTTTTCATAATATTCTTAAAAAAAAGAGGAGGGATGTGGAAAATAATGGTATTAGTGGTGATAGGGGTTTTATGTGCAGACCAGGTGACATCTACTTTTATGAAGCCGTTTTTTGAAAGGTTACGTCCTTGTTATGAGGGATTTTCGGGTATACACTTGTTAGGAGGTTGTGGTGGAAGATTTGGTTTTGCATCTTCGCATGCGGCAAATACATTTGTTTTTTTTAGTATTTGTTTCTTTTTTTTAAGGGAGTGGAAATGGCTTTTTATTTTCTTATTTTTTTGGGCTGTTTTAGTAAGTTATAGTCGCATCTACATAGGGGTTCATTACCCTTTAGATGTTATTGTGGGAGGGTTCATAGGGTTTCTGATAGGATATATTTTGTGGGTTATTGCTCGTATTTTTTCTTTTCATACATAATTGGAGTTTCTTTGCCTCAGGGCTTCATATATTATGATAGAAGCGGAAACGGATACGTTGAGGGAATCTATTTCTCCCATCATTTGTATTTTTATGGTTTTGTCAGCATTCTTTTTCCAAAAAGAAGAAATTCCTTCTGCTTCTGATCCAAAAACCAGGGCAATATTTTCTTTCAGGTTACATTGAGTGTACAAATTATTCGCTTTTAAATCGGTAGTAAAGATGGTGATATTTTTTTCTTTTAAAAAAGTATATATTTTTTTTTGAGATTCTATTACAAATGGAACCGTAAAAACGCATCCCATGCTGGAACGGATGGCATTGGGATTCAAAATATCTGTTTGTTCATCTGAAATAAAAATACCATCAACTCCCGCCGCATCAGCCGTTCTAAAGAGAGCGCCTATGTTTCCTGGTTTCTCTATATTTTCTAGTACGAGGTACAATAGTTTTTTAGATGCAATGGGTATATGTGAAATATTCCAAGATGGATATTCAAATATAGCGGCGACTCCTTGGCTGTTTTCTCTGTATGCTATTTTGGCAAAAACAGTTGGGGTTATGGATATAATAGGTGTATTTTGAATAGTAATTGGGTAAGAATCATCGGGTTTATAAATTTCTTCACAGAGGAACAAGGTGTGTATTTTCCATTTTTTTTTGAGAGCGAGAGATATTTCACGGATTCCTTCTACAATAAAATGTTTGTTTTTCCGTCTTTCTTTACTTTCTGCTAAGTTTTTATAGTATTTAATTTTTGGATTTTGAATGCTGGATATTATCATTTGGGAAGGGGTTGTTTTTTGACAAGAGAGCGTCCCATAATATTTCTATGGGATGTAGGGATTTTTTGTTGGTTGCATCGTATATCTGATGGCGGCAGCTGGTTCCGCTTGCGCAGATGATAGTTTCTGTTTTTTCATTTCTTATGGTGGGGAAAAGCACCAATTCGCCTATTTGTTGGGATATATTATAATGTTCTTTTTCATAGCCAAAGGACCCTGCCATACCACAACATCCGGATGGAATAAGAAGTATTTCAGAGTGTTTCAAGAGAGAAAGCATTTTTTTCGTATGGGTAAGGGAGGAGAGTGCTTTTTGGTGGCAGTGTCCATGTATTCGGATTCGTTTTTTTTCATCGGAGAATTGTTCACTTTTAATATTGTTTTTTTCTATCTCTCTTGCGAAAAATTCATCTAATAAAAATGTATGTTGTGCTATTTTTTTTGCTTTTTCTTTGAGTGTTCCTTTTGTTATGTCAATATATTCGTCTCTAAAAGAGAGGATGCAAGAAGGTTCTATTCCTATAAGTGGTTTTGTTTCGCTTATTTTTTCTGATAATATATGTATATTTGTTTCTGCGAGTTTTTTCGCCTTGTTGAGCATTCCTTTTGAGAGATGACTTCTTCCTGATTCTACGTTTTTTGGCATTTCTATTTTATATCCGAGTGCATCTAAAAGTTGTATTGTTTTTATTCCTATTTCTGCATCGTTCAGATTTGTAAATTCATCACAAAATAAGACGACCGTTCCTTTTATTTCTTTCTGTGATGGTATAAATTTTTTTTCAAACCATTCTCGGAGGGTTATGGGGGAAAGGAGAGGGAGCGTTCTTTTCGGGGCAATTCCTATAGTTTTTTTAATAATGTTGCTGGTGATAGTATTTTGGATACACAAATTAGCAATGGAAGGGATATAAGAAGCAAAGGCATAAAGAGTGGAGAAAGATGCAAATATTCTATTTCTCAAGGAAATACCATTTTCTTTTTGGTATTGATATAAAAATTCTGCTTTCATCTTTGCTATATCTACATTGGAGGAGCATTCTGATTTACATCCTTTGCAGGAAAGGCATAAATCCATAATTTCTTTTATTTCTTTATGGTCAAATGGATTTTGTTTATGAGAATGGGTAAGCATTTCTCGTAGTATATTAGCACGCGCTCGGGTAGTATCTTTTTCGTTTTTTGTTGCCATATAAGAGGGGCACATAGTTCCTCCGCTGAGGTGTGTTTTTCTACAATCCCCTGCTCCGTTGCATTGTTCGGTTGCTCGGACAATACCGAGGGTAGATTCAAAGTCCAAGAGGGTTTCTATTTTTTTTGTTATTTGCTCGGGAGTATATCTTAAAGAAGTATCCATTCGGGGAGTTCGGACTATCTTTCCGGGGTTTAATATGTTTTTTGGGTCAAAAGTATCTTTTATGGTTTCTAGTAAAGAGTAATTTTTTTTTCCAATGATGAGAGGTATGAATTCGCCTCTGAGTCTTCCATCTCCGTGTTCTCCGCTGAGGGAACCTTTGTATTTTTTCACAAGAGAGGCGATTTCTTGGGCAATGATTCGGAACATTTTTTGTCCTTCTTTTGTTTTGAGGTTTAGAACAGGGCGTAAGTGGAGTTCTCCCGTTCCTGCGTGAGCATAATATACACTTTTGAGACCGTATCGTAGTAAAATTTGGTCAAATTCTTGGATATACTGAGGTAGTTCTTGAACATTTACCGCAGTATCTTCTATCACACAAACAGGTTTCGTATCTCCGACAATATTACCTAAAAGCCCTAAACCTGCCTTTCTCAGGTTCCAAACCTTTACCATATCATTGCCCTGTAAAATGGGATAATAATGTCCAATTTCTAAAGATTGTAATTCTTGTATGAGTGCTTGGCAGTTTTTTTCTGTTTCGGTCATACTTTCTTGGGTAATTTCTACTACTAAAAGTCCTTCGGGGTCTCCTTGTATAAAAAATCTATTGTGTTGGTGTTCTCTATTATTTTTAGTACATTGGAGTATATAATTATCTATGAGTTCGCTGGCGGTAGGTTTATACTTGAGTGCTATGAGGTTTGCTCGTAAACTTTCTTGTATGCTTTTGCAGTGGATACATACTAATGCTTTATGGGGAGATGGTATGGGCATCAGATTCAGTTTTACTTCGGTTACAATAGCTAAGGTTCCTTCAGAACCTGCTAACAGTGAACAAAGATTAAAATTATTTTCTGATGGGGAGAACGGCTTCATACGCAGGAGCATATCTATTGCATATCCTGTGTTTCTACGTGGAATGATAGGATCGGGAAATTCTTTTTCTATTTCTTTTTTATTTTCATTATTATTGAGAATATCGAGAACAGTGTTATAGATTTTTCCTTCTAATGTGTTGAGTTTTTTTTTATGGGAGAGCATTTGTTCGTTTTGGGGAGAAAAAATAACACTACTTCCATCGCTCAGTAGGACTGTTGCCTCTAAAAGATGCTCTCTCGTGCTTCCATATACAATAGAATTAGAGCCGCAGGAGTTATTTCCTATCATTCCGCCTATGGTAGCTCGGTTTGCAGTAGCAGTTTCGGGAGCAAAAAAAAGATTGTATGGAGCAAGATGTTTATTGAGGTCATCTCGCACAATACCGGGCTGCACTTTCACCCAATGTTCTTTGGGATTTATTTCTACTATATTGGTAAAATGTCGAGATATATCTACTACAATACCTCCTCCTACTACTTGTCCTGCCAGGGATGTTCCACCAGACCTCGGAATAAGAGAAGTTGTATGCTCATCAGCAAAAGCAATGAGTCGTTTTAAGTCATTTTCTGTTTTTGGGACCGCTACTGCAAGAGGAACTTCTCGGTAGGCAGATGCATCGGTAGCATAGATATGCCGCCACGCTCCATCAAAGTAAACTTCTCCTTCAAAAGATGCTTGTAATGCTTTCAGATTCATTTCGATTCATTCTTTGTGTTTTCTTCCTTCTGATTTTTTGGTTCTACAAATAATTCAGGAGCATATTCTGACAGGATTCTATACCAATTGACTATTTTTTTCATATCTCTCAAACTCACTCTTTCTTTATCATATTCAGGTAAAAACTCTTCAAAAAAAAGTTTTAATTCTTTATCCGATGATTTCCTGGGTAAAGGAAGTTCTTTTTTATACTTTTCGTAAAGAATGAGAAATATTTCTTTTAAAAGGATAGTTTGTTTTTCTGTCTCTAAAAAAACTTGTATTTCTTCTAATGAAGAAACTTTATAGCCATTTCTGACCACTATTTTCTTTTCTGTGCCATCTAATGTTTCTAAAATACTTCCCGATTTATTTTGATTTATAAATCTATACAATCCCGACTGTCCCTCTGCTACTACTATTTTTGTTAAATCCATATTATTTTTGTTTAGTTATGAATGGAGGTGTTGCGAATTAAAAACGTAAAAAGGAATATTTTATTCTGCTATGGTATTGAGGTTCATTGTATTTTTATTTTATATAATGGTTCATTTTGATAGAAATGAACGGACTTTTTAATTTAGTTTTGCGACTATCTCAAATGTATTGTCTTTTGCTAAAATAGTGAATAATTAATATTTTTATCTATTATATACAAAAACACAATATATTCATCATTAATAATGTATTGAATCCATTTACTAATCAAGGTTTTAGAGGTTCTCTTGCGATGCTCATTCATGTAATTGTGGAAAAGAGGCAGAAACATCTTTTCCTTTGGATTTCAGTAATTCTAAATAGTACTTTGCTTCGGTGAGATTATTTTTTTGAATGGCAAGGGAAACAAGATTTATATAGGCACTTTCATTGTCAGAAAGAGTAATGGTATGTTTCCAGTATTTTTCTGCTTCATCATATTTTTTTTGATAAAAATAGAGTACCCCTATATTTACAAAAGCTTCCCATCGTTTTTCATCGGCAAGAGTAGCATATTTATAGAAGAAAAGAGCAGAGTCATATTTTTGTTTTTTTTCAAAAAGAAAACCTAAACTATAACAAATCTCCCAATCTTTCGGGTTCCTCTCAAAAGATTTTAGAAAATATTCTTGTGCTTTGTCTCTATTTCCACTTTCGTAATAGGGCTTTCCGAGAGCTTTCCAACTGCCGGGATGTTGGGGAGATGTTTCAGTCGCATTTGTCCAAAAAGTATAGACATTTTTAAAGTTCTGTGTATGCAAAAATGTAATAATAAAAAAGAGAGAGATGATACTTACCAATGCATATTTGAATATGGTATCTACTGAAATGGGCAAGAGAGGAGGTATTTTTTTATTTTTGATGTTTTTAAGCATTTCATTGAGGAGGAGGATGAGAGATATTGCGGGGAGATACGCTCTATGCTCTAAGTAATCACTCAGTTTATCTGCATCATATAAAATAAGAAGAGGAGGAATTAAAAAAACAAACCACCAGATAGATACCCAAAGAAAAAATTCCCGAGAAACTATTTTTATATAACAAAGAATTCCTAAAAAAAGATATAAAAATATTCCTAAAAGAGTCATTCCTTGAGAAAAACTAGCGAAGACAGAAAGTTGTATCGGAACAAAAAATTTTGCTAAAAACTCACTTATAGTAGGGATGTTATAAAGCAGTGCATCTATTCCAAAAGTACTGTTGAGTGTGCGATTACCCGAAAGGGTGTTCAATGCATGCGTTCTCAAAAAATACCAAAATATAACTACCAATATCCATCCTATAAGTAAGGGAGACGGTTTGTATCCTGTAAAAAGAAATTTTTTATTTTTTGTTACAAACACTATATAAGCAGCGTAGACTAAGGGGATCCCTATCCCTGTTTCTTTTGTGCAAAGTGCTAAAAAGAAGAATACTAAATGGAGCAGATACCAATATTTTTTTTTATATTCTATATAATGCAATAAAAAAATGAAAGAACTCAACATTGCTATAGAGAGGAGAGGGTCATTTCTTCCAAAAATCCATGAAACCGCTTGTGAAAAAAGAGGATGAACTACAAAAAGAAGAGTCGTTAAAAGAGCATAGATCCTTTCATATTTTAAAAGTACAAGAAACCAAAAAAGGAGGCAACAAGAAAATATATGAAAAAAAACATTAAAAAAATGATATATAAAAGGGTCTTGTCCTCCCATGGTATAGTTCAAAATGATACTCCCGAACAGCACAGGGCGGTAATAATCTAACCATGCAGATCTAATAAATCCCTCCCAAATATGAGAAAATACCTCAAAATATGCCTTTCCATCATGAATAGCGGTGGTATCATCTAAATACACGTAGTCAAAGAAAAATGTCTGCCCATATAAAAAAAGTCCAATGACAGTAATTGCCAGAAAACAATAGTTGTAAGATATATTCTCACCTCTTATTTTTTCTTGAGTGAGTGCTAATGGGTTGTGATTATTTTTTTTAGTTTTTTGTGCTCGCTTCATAAAATACAAAAAATGCTATCTACTTTATTATATTACAATTCATTCTAAAATAACATGGTATGCTATTTTAAAAAGAAATTAGTAAAAAATAAGATTTTATTCTCTCAAAAAAGAAAAGAATATTATTTTTTATTGTAATACATTATAAAAAACACATATATTACGAACACAAATGAATAATCACCAAGTATATAGCTATTTAGGTTATATTATCAATTATCATTATATTAAAATACATTTTTGTAGTTACAAATTACACTTCATACCGAAGAATCAAAATTAAAAAAAGATGCCATATCAAAAAATAAATAATATAGTGGGATGGGTTGTTTTTGGAGTAGCAACATTAGTATACTTCTTAACAGTAGAGCCGACAGCAAGTTTTTGGGATTGTGGGGAGTTCATAGCGGTATCTTATAAATTAGAAGTGCCTCACCCTCCGGGTGCACCGTTTTTTTTATTAGTAGGGCGTATTTTTAGTATGTTTGCAGGGGGAGATGTAGAAAAGGTAGCATATTGGATAAATATTTCCAGTGTTTTATTTTCGGGATTTACTATACTCTTTCTTTTTTGGAGCATAACAACCCTTGCTCATAAAATAATGGGGATAAAAAATGGGAGCGGAAGTAATCAAGAGAACATGCGTATTATTTTGGCGGGTATTATAGGAAGTTTCGCATACACATTTTCAGATAGTTTTTGGTTCAGTGCTGTAGAAGCAGAAGTATACGCAATGTCATCTTTCTTTACAGCATTTGTAGTATGGGCTTTTCTCAAATGGGAATTAATAGAAGACGAGCAAAAAGCGAATAGATGGCTCATTATGATTGCATACACAATAGGGCTTTCTATTGGAGTTCACCTTCTGAATTTAGTGACTATTCCTGCACTTGCTCTCCTCATATATTTTAAAAAAAGACAAAAAAAAACAACCCTCAAAGGCATGCTTGCAACATTTGCAATAGGTGGAGTTATACTCGTTGTAATAATGGAAGGAATTATACCAGGTCTACCCAGTATTGCGGGAAAGATAGAAGTGTTTTTTGTAAACTCATTAGGATTCCCTTTCTATTCGGGAGCTATTTTCTTTGTAATACTCTTTTTAGGAGCAATTCTTTTTGGTATTCTGTATTCTATTAAAAGCAATAATCCTATTGCCAATACCATTATGCTTTCCTTTACATTCATTATAATAGGATATTCTTGTTATACTTTGGTGCTGATACGCTCTAACTATAATACTCCCATAGATGAAAATAATCCTGAAAATCTGATTTCCTTTGTAAGTTACTTAAAAAGAGAACAGTATGGATCCAGACCTCTATTCTATGGGAATTATTACGATGCAGAATTGATAGACCAAAAAAGAGGAGCAGCTGTGTATGCAAAAGTAACCAAAAAGTCACCCGAAGAAAAAGATAGATACGAAATAGTAGATTATAAACTGGAACAAAAATATGACCCAAAGAGATCTACTATTTTACCACGTATGTATGTATCAGGAAGCGATGCCGAGTATAGACAAATAGTAGGGTTAAAAGAAGGAGAGAGCCCAAGTTTTTCACATAATATTATCTATCTATTCAAACACCAAATAGGGCACATGTATATGCGATATTTTATGTGGAATTTTGCAGGACGAGAGAGTGATATTCAAAATGCAGGATGGGTTACCCCATTAGATGCTTTGAAAAAACTACCCGAAGAACTCAAAAAAAATAAAGCTCGTAATAATTACTTGATGATACCATTCTTATTAGGAATTATAGGACTTTTTTACCATCAAAAAAAAGATAAAAGAACATTCTCCGTAGTTATGATGCTGTTTTTAATGACAGGGCTCATACTCATCGGCTATTTAAACCCTCCACCAGTAGAACCAAGAGAACGAGATTATATATACGTAGGTTCCTTTTATTTTTTTGCTCTATGGATAGGATTCAGTGTATTAGCTATCTCTGAATTCCTTTCAAAATTTTTTAAGAACAAATACACACCTATTGTGGTATCGCTATTCCTTACAGCGCCCTGCCCTATACTTATGGCAAAAGAAAATTGGGATGACCACAATAGATCTCATAGATATTTTTCTGTAGATTCTGCAAAGAATTTTTTAGCATCTTGTGCTCCCAACGCCATCTTATTTACAGGTGGAGATAATGATACTTTCCCCCTTTGGTACGTCCAAGAAGTAGAAGGATTCCGAACCGATGTCAGAGTCGTAGTTTTAAGCTATTTTAACACGGATTGGTACATAGAACAAATGTATAGAGATGCCTATCTTTCAAAACCATTTCCTTTCTCCCTTGACCCCCTTAATTATAGACAAGGCGGACCAAATGATTTTGTAGTAGTACAAGAAATGGAATCTCTCAAAAACAATTCTATATCCCTTACCCAATACCTCAAATTAGTAAAAGAAAATCACCCAGCTATACTTGTTACTAATAGTATCAGCTCTTATAATTCTATTCCTACCAAACAAGTATTCGTAGATGTAGATACAGCAGACGTGAGGAAAAAAAATATCGTACCTGCTTATCTTCAAGAAATGGTCGCTGATAAATTTTCTATCAACATATCTGGTAGAATTTTAGAAAAAAAAGACCTTGCTATATTAGATATCATCAATACCAATAAATGGGAAAGACCCATATATTTTAATCTGACTTCTCTTTCAGGGATTGGACTCAATCTCAAAGGATCAGTAATCCAAGAAGGGACTGTCTATAGGTTATTACCTCTTAATGTGCCAAGCGAAAAAACAACTCTCGTCAACCCCGAGGTAATGTATGATAATCTTATCAACAAATGCTATTGGAGAGGATTACAAGACCCCAATGTCTACCTCACAGAGGACTATAGAAATTTTGTACTCAATAGCAGATCCGTGTTCAATGTATTAGCAGAAGTATTAGTGCAAGATAACCAAAAAGAAAAAGCAAAAACCGTACTCCTCAAATCCTTAGAATTTATGCCCGATACCTCTATTATGTACGACCATTTTACTCTACGATTAGTAAGCTTATTATTAGAAGTAGATGAACGAGAAAAAGCTATAAAAATAGCAGAAACTATGAGCAAACGAGCCGATGAAATGCTGATTTACTTCAAAGATAATACCACTATGGATCCAAATGAAGTCCAAAAAAATATTATCATTCTCAACGAACTCTCCCAAATGTTCAAACAAATCCAAGAAAACCAACTCGCAACCAAATACGAAGAACTGTTTAGAAAACACTATGAAGTATTTCAAAAACGAATGGAACTGTAAGTAGTGTCTGCAAGTAGAGACGAATGCATTACGTCTCTACTATTGGTTTTTAAGGGATACAGTTTTAGGATTTGAATTTTTAGAACCCCTCTATATATACAAAAACACAATATATCATCTCATATAATGTATTGAATGCATTTACTACTCAAGGTTGTAGAGGTTTTCTTGCAGGTACTACTTACGAGTAGAAAAAGTTTGCAGGATTACTTTCAGCTCACGCATCAGTTCACGTTTATCTTTTGCGGGAGCATCTACATACCCCTCTATATAATAGAGATTATGGGACAAAGAGTCCACAAACGTATAGCTGATAAATGCTCCGCCACGGGAGTTATCGCTTAATTTCCACATACCTTTTGTTTCTACTGCATATTTTTTTTGAAAATTTACCTCTGTGAACAGAAAGGGTAATACATTTTGATTTGTCATATAGATATTTTTCTTCTCGGGGTCTACTATCCATTGCTCCACTATTCTCTTCCGCAGAGCATCAGCTTGCTTAAAAACCCTTGCATCTGTATAGGGTTCATAATAGCAGAAGATATTCTTATCTATCTCTGCACCAAGCGTTCTAAACCAGACAAAGTTTTTTTCATTTTTCACCTGTATATAAGAAACGGGGATACTCATCGAAAAGGCATGATCTTTTTGTAAGGCAGAAGCGATTTCTGTATTTGGAGAACGAAAAAGCTCCTCTGCTAATCTTTCCTCTTCTTTGGAGTTAAATCTTTCTTGCAAAAGATGCTTATTTTTTTGTATTTTTCGTATTAAAAAAAGCTCTTCATTGCCAACTAAAAACATAACAAATTGCCCTCTTGCAAAAAGATCTGTTTGAGAAAAAGTGTAGATAGAGGTATCTTGCTGTATTCTTTCTAAAAGTTTTGAATCAAAAAGATTTTTGAAAAAAGCACGAGAACTATTATTTCTATGGAGTGTTCCCGCAAAGAGAATATTTTTGGAATTTTTTAATACAGAATTGAGTTGACTCGGATGTACATGCCTTATATGAAATACGGGTTCGGGACGAGGTAATCCTATAAGAGATTCAAAGAAAACTTTTTTAATTTCCAAACCCAAACTTGCCTGCCACTCCGTACTGTCCATAACGATGAGTAATTCTCCCGCATCACCCCTCGCTTTTGGAAGGGTAGAGGTATTTCTTTTTTCTTTTCCATTATTTTGTTTTTCAGAACAAGAAAAAATGAGCATTGCAAAAATTATATATAAGTATCTCATAAAAAATAAATTATTTGTTTTTATAAAAAAATATTATTCCAATTGACTTTTTAAAAAGAGATTCATATCTTTCTCCTCGTCTACATCAGACAAGGGAGGAAGTAAAGAATAAGAATGCCCACCTGTGTTAATGATATCTAGGGTTGTATGTAATACCGTTTCGGTAGACCATTGGATATTTTCAAAAATATCTTTGAAAAAAAAACGCATTCCTAAAAGATAGTATCCACCATCATAAGCGGGTCCTAAAACAAAATCTTCCTCTCTCAAAAATGCCTCTTCCACCGTGAGAGAATCTAAATCATAACAATCACTCCCTATAATACATACTTTTTCATATCCTTGCAAAAACTCGTTTTGTATCGCATTCCGCATTCTTTCTCCTAATGTTTTCCCGTTCTGAAGTTTTTTAGTGTATATCGGGAGTAAAAAAATATCTTCTTTTTCTATGAAATCGGAATAATAAACCACTTTATCACAAAAAATGTTTTCGACTATATTTTTTGTTTTTTCCAGTAAGATTCTATATATTTTGAGAGCATTTTTGTTACCTATAGAATGGGCAAGGCGGGTTTTCACTTTTCCTTCTATGGCATTTTTTACAAATATAATAAGTATGTTTTTATTCTTCATAGACCTTTATTCCTTTATTTACCCAACGACTCCATTCTTTGTTATAGGTATGAATGCTATCTGTTATTTTTTCATTCGAAGAATAGAGTGGGAAAGAAGCATTTTTCCATGCAAAGATTCCTCCGTAGAGGTGGGCTACATTTTTGAATCCTAAGCGAAGAAGTTTTTCTCCCGTTTTCTCACTCCTGTATCCTACCGCACAGTAGAGTATTATAATATCATTTTTAGATATTTTTTGCACCTGTGAAGGATGAAAAGATTCATACTCTACCAGGATGGATTTTTGTACATGGCTCACTCTATATTCTTTTTTACTTCGGATATCGAGCAAGAATATTTTTCTCTCCCCCATAAGCATATTCAAAGAATCTGCAGATATGGTAGGCACAGTTCCTGAATACAGATTTTTCAAAAGAGAGTAAAAATCCTCTTGTTGCCCTTCTTGACACAAAACAGGAAGTAATAAAAGACAGAATGTTTTGAAAAGAGATTGCATAATAATTTTTGAGAGAATAGAAACAAGTTTTATGTAATTGAAGTTCTGTAAACTATAAAAAATATACTTAAATGGGCTTATTGAGTATAAAACTATTATTTTTTATTTGATAATTTGTATAAGAACACATTTTTTAAGAAAAAGAAATTTTTTTAGTATGTAATATTATAATTTTTTTTCTAAAAGCATAAAAAGAAATAATATATGTAATATTATACTTTATTAAAATTATACTAAATAATATGATGAAAATGAAAAAATTAAATTATTATACGGGTGAAGGGTTAAAAAAATTAAAAGAAGAACTCAACCATTTAAAAAGTAAAGGAAGAATAGATATGGCAAAACAGATAGCCGAGGCAAGAGACAAAGGAGATCTGAGTGAAAATGCTGAATACGATGCAGCAAAAAATGCACAAGGATTGTTAGAATTGCGAATATCTAAATTAGAAGCACTACTCTCAAATGCTACTGTTATAGATCAATCAAAACTCAATACAGAAGTTATTTCTCTTCTGAACACAGTAAAAATTAAGAATAAAAAAACAAACACTATTATATCTTATAAATTAACTCCCGAAGAAGAATCTAATCTTACGGAGGGCAAAATATCTGTTACTTCTCCAATAGGGAAATCCCTCATAGGGAAAAAAAAAGGAGATGTAGTGACAGTAAAAGCACCAGGAGGAAATATAGAATTTGAAATTATAGAAATAAGTATTGTATTATAAATGATAACCATAAAATAAAAATAAATGTATCCAGAACAATTAATTGTCCCTATGCGAAAAGAACTGAGTTCCATAGGATTTATAGAATTAAAAACCGTTTCCTCTGTAGATGAACATTTCAAAAATCATACAGGAACTTCTTTATTAGTAGTAAATTCTGTTTGTGGATGCGCTGCTGGTGCCGCAAGACCTGGAGTAAAATTAGCAATAGCAAAATCGCCTCAAAAGCCTCAAAAACTTGTTACCGTATTTGCAGGAGGAGACATAGAAGCAACCAGTAAAGCTCGTGAGTATCTCTTACCATATCCACCCTCTTCCCCTTCTATTGCACTATTCAAAGATGGGGAATTAGTCCATTTTGTGGAAAGACACCATATTGAGGGAAGAAATGCAAATATGATAGCTGAGCATCTCATAGAAGTTTTTGAAGAACATTGCTCATAAACAAATGCAATGAAAGAGAAAAAAAGTTGGATTGAAAAATTAAACCAACAAAAAGAACCTCAAGTAAAACGAATAGAAGTTGCTTTTGCTGATATGCCCGCAGGGTCTACCATGTTTATACCTACACCAAAAATTATTGAATCCTATATAAAAAAAATAGGTTTTGGAAAAAAAACAAGTATAAAAACATTACGTCAAGATCTTGCTTGTGAAAATAATGCAGAACACACATGTCCTGTTACCACAGGGATATTTTTACGAATAGTAGCAGAGGCACACTATGAAAAATTTGCAAAAGGCGAACCCATAGAACAGATTGCTCCTTTTTGGAGAATGATTGAACCTGATAGTAACATAGCAAAAAAACTCAGTTTTGGGCAAGATTTTGTAAGACAGCAAATTTTAAAAGAAAAACAATAAAAAATAGATACCATCTCTATTGCTCCTTTTCATTGTTTTTCATTTTTTCCAATGTGTCTTTTCCTGTAATTTTTATTTCCTTTTTTTCCAATAAATCTCTTACCACCTGCTTCAGAATATCTGTATTATATTGAGAAAATATTTTTAGAACTTCGGTGTAAGATGCTTTGTTATAGGTAATACATTCAATCACTTTGGTGGTTAGTTCTTCAAACATTTTCTTCTTTTTTTGTTCAATACAAAAATCACAAGTTCCACAGGTCGTATCACTTATTTCTCCAAAGTATTCTTGTATTATTTGAGTTCTACAACGAACTCTTGTATTCGCATAATATTCCATCAGATTCATTTTTTCTATTGCTAAATCTTTTCTCATCTTTATTTTTTGAGAATGTATGGGGAGATATTGAGTCCTTTGCCTCGGCATAAGAAAAACTAATTGCGGTTTTTCTTTTTTTTTTTCATAGATAAATGCTTGCATCTGATGGAGCTGTTCTAATTTTGCAACAACCTCTTCTCTATTCATATCACTCAATTTTGCTATATCGATCTCTTTTATTTCTATAAATTCCGAAAAAATACGTCCTCCATACAGTCGTAAAATTGCTTGAATGATTTTTTCTAAGGAGATATCTTTTATTTGAAGATCATACAGATTTATTTTATTATAAAGAGAAAAAACCTTTGAGAGGGTAAAAAAACTTTCATTCATCTGTATGAGATTTTCTTCTTGTAGTTTTTTGAGAGAATGCAGAGTTTGAGAAGGAGACAGTTGAAATTTTGCACAAAAATCTTCTATTTCAAAGTTATAAGAATTAAAACATCCTCCGTCCACAGGGATTTCTAAATAATCTCCGATGGATTGGTATACTCGTTTTAATATTTCTATGGGAGGAAAAGATTGTTCTATCTCTTTTTTTTTCTCTATCAGATCTATTTTTTGATATAAAAGTATTGCATAAGATTTTTTTTCATCCCTTCCTGCTCTTCCTGCTTCTTGGTAATAATATTCCAAAGAATTGGGAATATCTGTATGGATGACAGTTCTCACATCACCTTTATCTATCCCCATTCCAAAGGCATTAGTTGCTACTATGACTCTTGTTTTTCCCGATGCCCAATTCTCTTGTTTTTTCGAACGAGCTTCTACGGGTAGCCCCGCATGATAAAAATCAGCTGGTATGTTATTACGTAAAAGATATTGAGCAATAGATTTTGTTTTTTTTCGGGTGTTAACATATACAATAGAGGTGCCAGGGACGGCATTGAGAATGTCTAACATTTTTTTTGGTTTATCTTCTACTTCAAAAACAGAATAAGAAAGGTTTTTTCTTGCGAAACTCTTACGAAAGATCGCAGGGTCTTTCATTTCTAATTTTTCCACAATATCTTGTTGAACGATAGGTGTAGCAGATGCGGTGAGAGCAATAGTAGAGATGGGATTAATAAGGGGCTTTACATCTGATATACGAAGGTAAGGAGGTCTAAAATCATATCCCCATTGAGAAATGCAATGTGCCTCATCTATTGCTAAAAAATTGATTTTTATTTTTTTTATATACTCCCCAAAAACATCTGTTTGTAATCTTTCGGGGGATATATATAAAAATTTGATTTTGCCTTCTATACAATGGGAGAGAATCATTTCTATTTGCTTATAGCTCATTCCGGTATAAATATGCTCTGCGGAGATATTTCTTTTTTTGAGATTCATGACTTGGTCTTTCATCAGGGCAATAAGGGGTGATACTACTAAGCACATACCATCTACACACAGAGCAGGGATTTGAAAGCAAAGCGATTTGCCACCACCCGTTGGCAAGAGCGCTAAAGTATCTTTCCCATCAAGACAACTCTGTATAATTGCCCCTTGAACGTCTCTGAAAGAAGTGTAACCATAGTATTGCTGTAAAACATCAAGTGGATTCTTTACTACCATCGACAAGGTACTTTTTAAGAAGAAGGGATTTCCAAACTCTGTATGAGTTTATCCATATACTCGGCATTATCATCGGTATCATCTTTGAAAAAGAATAATTGTGGTATGACACGCACCTGTGTTTTTATTCTCTGCCCTAGTAATTTTCGGATAATGTTTTTGTGAGAATTGAGGAGTTCTAAGGTCTGCGAGGTCTCTTTTACCAAAAACATACTGATGTGAATCCTTGCCATTAAAAGATCGGGGGTTATTCTTACTCCTGTGACGGTGATAAAGGTATTTCCCAAATAGTGTTTAAAATCATTTTGAAAGATGATACTTATTTCTTTTTGAATAAGTCGGTTATATTTTTGCTGTTTTGTGGTTTCCATAGAGTATTGATGGTGTGTAAAGTATATGCGTATAATACATTGAAAAAATAAAACTATGCAGTATACTAAAAAAACTGTTATAAATAAAAATAAGCTAAGCGGAGGTATAAAAAAATCATTTTTTATTATAAGGAAACAAAGAAGAGATCTTTTTAAGACACCCCTTGTTATTTTTTAATACCAATGTTTTTATTTATTTTTATTTTATGAAAGAATAATTTTATTGTAATATAGAATGCAAACTATTTATATTTCTTATTTTTTAATAAAAAAATGAATTTTATGTTTTTTAAAAACAAATAAAAATGTAAAATAAAAAACGGAATGAAAAAAAGTTATTTTATTTTTTATATATTTTAATTGTATAGTTCATAATTAAACACATACTGATATGATGTAGAAATCCTTTCCCACTTCCACAGCACTGAAAAATATGAAAGAAAATAATAGAAGCATATCTGACAAACAAAGAAAAACAAGAATATATTCTCAATAGATTCTATCAAGAATAATATATAACCACCAGCAATTAATAAAAAAATTTGTTATCTGCAAAAAAGGAACTTAATAATCAAATTAACTATTTAAATAATTTATATTATTTTTGCGAAAAAGTAAATAACAATGGTAAACGAAAGAAAAACTGAAAATATTGTCCGCACTCAAGTTCTATATAAAAAAATGAAATACAGATAACATATAACAGCCAATAATTACCTGCTTATGAGATAATTGAAACAGAAGTGCATTTTTTAACGAAAGTGTTATTAATCAAGTAACTACAGAAAAAGAATTCAAAAAGAAGAACTGAAAAAGTAGTTCGATAGGGATTACAAATGTTAGAAGTAATGAATACCAGATAGAACTATTCAAAAAACTCTAAAACTTACAGGTACACAAATGCAAATTCTCAAGACGGAATAGAAAAATAAACTTTCTGTTGGAGAAATTATAGGTACTTTGAACACATTATTAAAATACTAAAAAAATAAATATGATACTTCAAGCATCGGGGATATACAAAAGCTACGGTAATGTAGAAGTCCTAAAAAATATACATTTAGAAATAAAACCATCAGAAATTATATCCATAGTAGGAGCTTCAGGAGCAGGGAAAAGCACACTATTGCACATATTAGGCACTTTAGATTCCCCTGATAAAGGAAATATATACATAGAAGGAAAGGATATCACTCACATGAATAAAAAAGACATAGCCGCATTTCGTAATACGAAAATCGGATTTATATTCCAATTTCATAATCTACTACCAGAATTCACTACATTGGAAAATGTTTGTATGCCAGGTTATATTGCTAAAAAAAATAAAAAAGAAATAGAAAAAAGAGGGAAGGAACTATTAGATATATTGCACATCAAAAATAAAGATAAGAATAAAATTCACGAATTATCGGGAGGAGAACAACAACGAGTGGCAATAGCAAGGGCATTGATAAATAACCCATCTCTTGTTTTTGCCGATGAACCGAGCGGAAACTTAGATTCTCATAATGCCGAAGAACTCCATAAATATATCCTTACTATGAGAAATACATTTCACCAAACATTTATAATAGTGACACATAATAAAGAACTAGCCACTATGGCGGATAGAACAATAGAAATAAAAGATGGTTTTTGCATTCAATAAATAAACATAAATATATATGATAATATTAGGAATAGATGTAGGAGGTACAGGAATAAAAGGAGGATTAGTAGATACCAAATTAGGAAAAATAATTACCGAAAAAAAACGAGTACTCACCCCTTCCCCCAGCACCCCTGAGACAATAACAAAAAGTATCTCAGAAATAATAGAACATTTTCAATGGGAAAAAAAAGCAATAGGATGTGGATTCCCCGCATCTGTAAAAGGAGGAATAGTGAGAAACGCTTCTAACATAGATAAAACATGGATAGGAGTAAATGTAGCGGAATACATAAAGAACACCACTCAATGTCCTACTTACATAGTAAATGACGCAGATGCCGCAGGTATAGCCGAAATAAAATTTGGAAATATACCGAAAGAACTAAAAACAATCCTTTTTATAACTATCGGAACAGGAATAGGCAGTGCTTTATTTGCTAAAAAAAGATTAGTCCCCAATACAGAACTTGGGCATATTATAATCGATGGAAAAGATGCAGAAACATATATTTCTAATGCGGTAAGAGAACGAGAAAAACTCAGTTGGGAAGAATGGGGAAAAAGATTTTCCCTCTATCTGAATAGATTAGAATTTCTATTTTGGCCCGATGCTTTTATTCTAGGAGGAGGTATTAGCAAAGAATTTTATCAATTCTCCCCATTTATAAAAACAGAAGTCCCTGTTATTCCTGCTACCCTTAAAAATCAAGCAGGTATCATAGGAGCAGCGCTTTATGCCGAAAAAAAACTAAAAAAATGAAACTACTCTCCGCATCTTATTTTCAAAACATATACGAAGCTCTCAAAACATCTCTCTCTTCTTTATCAATTACATTCTCCCATCTTAAACAATGTTACAAAAGATGGGCATACACCAGTATGACAGAAAATAACTATTTTGCAAAAAACACAGGAATCGTTACCCTCCAATACCCAAATGAAAGGCTACCTGTCCCCGAAAGAGGAAGATATAAACTCCATAACGAAATTGAAGACTGCATCGTCTGTGATAAATGTGCAAAAATATGCCCCGTGGATTGTATAGAAATAGAACCAATACGCTCCCCAACAGAGTTTGGAAAAACCTCTAACGGAAGCTCCAAAAGAATATACGCCGCAAAGTTTAATATAAACATGGCTCAGTGCTGCTTTTGTGGACTCTGCACAACCGTATGCCCTACGGAATGTCTGACAATGACAAACGAATACGACTTTAGCACCTCTGATATAACCGAGCATAATGTTCCATTTTCTCAAATGACCCCTTTAGAAATCATAGAAAAAAAAGCAATATGGGAAGCATTTCAAGCAAAGAAACAAACCTCCCAAATGTAATACATACAAAGAATAGGTCTAAAAATCAAGTTTTAGAACCCTTATATACCTTATAGAGTGAAAAAATATATGAAACATTTTTCGAATACCATAATTCATATAAGAATTATAAGAAAATATAAGAACCTTTTTAATGTAATAATAACAAAATTATAGAAAAAGCTTGTATTATGAGCAATATATTTTTTTGAGGTTCTGGTTTCACAAAAAAATAGTTGTGTAATGCAAATAAAATGTGTTCTAAAAAATAAACAAATGGAATCCTTTTACATTATTTTAACAGGCACTTTAGTGTCCATATCTTGTGGGCTTTTGGGTTGTTATCTCGTTTTAAGAAAAGTTGCGATGATAGGAGATGCCATTGCTCATTCTATTTTGCCGGGTATCGTGGGTATGTATTTATTGTCAGGAAGTAGAAACCCAATAACAATGCTTATCGGGGCTATGCTCATTGGTATTTTTACTACTGCCACTATAGAATTTCTACAAAGAAAAGTCCATATACAGTCAGATGCGTCTATAGGGGTTGTTTTTACTTCTTTTTTTGCGGTGGGTATTATTATGATTTCTCTTTATGCGAATAAAGTAGATTTAGACCAGGATTGTGTTCTCTATGGAGAAATATCTTCTGTCCCATTGGACGTATGGATAACGGAGAGGGGTTCCAATATGGGACCCAGAGTTTTATATATATTAGGAGCGGTGGCTCTCATAGTAATTGGGTTCATCAAAATATCTTATAGAGCGTTATTTCTGACGAGTTTTGATGTGGGGTTTGCAAGTAGTTTGGGAGTGAAAGTATCTATTTGGCATTATCTTTTAATGGGAATGGTTTCTTTTACTACCGTGACTTCTTTTGAATCCGTAGGGTCGGTTTTGGTAGTAGGGTTTCTCATAATACCTCCATCTACCGCATATCTGCTTACAAATTCCCTCAAAAACATGTTATATATTACTTGTGTGATTGGGCTTATAGATTCTGCTGCTGGTTATTATTTAGCAAAATTTTTTAATGGCTCTGTATCAGGTGCAATAATGAGTGTAGCCGGCTTCCTGTTCTTACTAGTATTTATTTATACAGAAATAAAAAAAAAAAAATTGTAAACAAAAATGCAATAGTGCTATTTCTTATGCTTTGCTTCAAAGGGTGAACGGAGAGGGGTAATAGTAATATTTTTCACCGAATGTGTATCTAAAAACTCTATAAAATGAAATGGCTCTGTTGGGAAAAATGTTTCTGTCATCACTAATTCTCCATCATTAAAAAATGCTTCTACGGATGTTTTATCCAAAAAGAGAGTTATTGTGGATACACTTCTATCAAGATGTAGAGCGTTTGTATCTGCAAAATCTGCTTGAAAATCTATTATTCCCGATTGTTTTCTATCAAAATAAAGAGAAGTATCAGTAAAAGTAAATGATATTTTCTCTTCTTTATTGTTGCCGATAGAGAAAATAAAATCTTTGTTTTTTTCTTTGAGAATGGTTATATCTATTTGAGAACAAGAACTTATATTCATACGAGATTCTATTTCTTGCGAAGGAACGGATATTGCTTTTTCTCGCATGGTTTCTATTTCTTGCACAGGTTGAGATATAAGAATAGGTTCCCCGCCTCTTTGTTTTATATGAAGTGTGCGTGGAATGGTCATAGAACTTCTCCAACCCTCAGTAGGAACTACTTGAGAGTATTTCCAATTGCTCATCCACCCAAAAAATATTTTTCTACCGTCTGATTCGGGAATATTCCCCCAGGTGACCCCAGCATAATTATCTCTTCCTGCGTCTAACCATTTTGTTTTTGATGGAGCAGAAAGTGCTGTAAAAGTTTTTCCATCAAAATTTCCTACAAAGTATTGTGTTGCTGAACCTCCCTTAGGCGCACCTGGGTTTATACTTACCAATAATACCCAATATGTTTTTTGAGTATCCATATCCACAAGTGGGAATAAATCAGGACATTCCCATACTCCGCCATGCCATCCAAATGTATGTCCAAATTCGCTTTCTAGTCCCCATTCTTTTAAGTTTTTTGAACTATAAAAATTGATATGGTCACCTACCGCTAAGGACATAATCCATTTTTTTTGAGGTGAAAACCAAAATACTTTGGGATCTCTAAAATCTTTTAAGCCGGGATTATCCAGGACAGGGTTATGAGCATATTTATTCCATGTATATCCTCCATCATTGCTGTAAGCAATACTTTGACATTGTGAAAAAAAATCTCCTGCTCTTTCACGTTCCATATTATGATGGGTAAAAATAGCAACTATGGGTGGATTTTCCGCACTTCCAAAACCCGAAGTGTTTTCTATATCTACTACTGCCGACCCTGAAAATATATATCCTAAACTATCGGGATACAAAGCTATGGGAAGATGCTTCCATGAAACAAGGTCGTTACTTACCGCATGTCCCCAGTGCATCGGCCCCCAAACAGTACTATCAGGATAGTACTGATAAAATAGATGGTACTCTTTTTTATAAAAAAACATTCCATTAGGGTCATTCATCCATCCAATAGGGGGAGTAAAATGATAACCAGGTCTATATTTCTCTACAGAGGAGTGTTCCGCTTTCTTTTCAGAACATTGAAAAGATAAACTCACACAAAGCAACAGCACAAATATTTTTACTCTATACATATTATTTCATTATGAATTATTATAATTATGAATTTTAAATGGTAAGATATGAATTATTTTTGTAATTATGAGTTTTTTGATGAAAAATAGGTGTAGAAAATGCAATAATTATATTTTTTTGATAACCATATTTGATAGTTATATAGAAATATAGTTTTTCTCTGTTCGTTATGAATTGCATAAAATAAATAATAAATTCCATAATCTACTTTTAACATTTACTAAGTTCTCTACGACTATATTTGACGCAAGTTGATTAAAAAAGTATTCATCGGCAATTATATATTATAGAAGAGTTCTTATAATTCTTATATGGTTATTTTAAATAGACATAAATAAATGAAAATTGCACAAAAAAAGTTTCATTTTAATAAATATTTTTCCAAAACTGCTTCTTTTTATTTTTTTTTATATTTTGGCACTGCTTACTATTTACACATTTACATATTCATTACGTTTTTTCACAAATGCGACTTGCACATTTCCTGTTGTTTTTTTTCTCTGTCACTTTCTCTTATGCTCAATTAGAACAGAAGCATTTGCGTTCTTCCTCGTATAGTTCGGCGAGAGTGGCAGAGCAATCCGTAGATACATTATTACTTCCTTTTTGGGATGACTTTTCTACGAGTAGCTATTCCGTAGATAGCACTCTTTGGATGTATGGAATAGATGTATTTGTAAATCCTACCTTGGGAATTAATCCTCCTACTATCAATGTAGCGTCTTTTGATGGGGTAAGAGGTGACGGAACTCCTCATAATTCGGGAAGTAATACTCCCCAAAAGGGAGATAGTTTGGTTTCTAAACCTATAAATCTTGCTCTGGTGTCTGTTCAAAATAGAAGCACAGTATATTTTAGTTTTTTTTGGCAGGTAAAAGGGATTGCAGAACTTCCCGATGAAACGGATTCGTTCTCACTTTTATTTTTTAACAAGCAAAAACAATGGGTAACGGTTTGGAAAATGCAAGGAGGACGAGAAAACGCTAAAGAAACTTTTACTCAAGAAATAATACCTATACTTCAAGATCAATTTTTTCACCAAGGGTTTGCTTTTAAGTTTCAATTGTTAGGGAACTCTACAGGTCCTTTTGACTCATGGCACGTAGATTATATTCTTTTGAACCAAAGAAGGGACGATAATAGTATTACTCGTCTCGGCAATTATCCGAAAGAAAGAGGATCTTATTTTGATAGAGCCATTTCTACTGCTCCTACCTCTCCTTTCAAGGGCTATTATGGGATACCTATAAAGCAATTGAAAAGCACCCCACAGTATTATGCAGGCGTTTCCTCCACCCAAGTTTACAATTTGAACTCCGTGTATCAACCACTTAATTATAATGTTTGGGTTTCACAAAAAAACACGCAAGCACTCATCAAGCAACTCAATACCAATACAGAAATTCAAAATCCTGTTCTCTATGGAAAGACATTTAGGAACATATTATCAGATACACTTAACCCAAAGTTACTCCTACCCCTTATAGATACGGGAGCTTTGGTGATGCAATTAAAAACGAGCATTGTTTCCGGAGATATACCTCTTATTGATGATATAAATCCTCTCACAGCGGACACTTCTTTTGCACAAAATGTGGATTTTAGGAGAAATGATACGAGTTCCATTACGCTTTCTCTATCCGATTTTATAGCTCAAGACGATGGAATAGCAGAATATGCAGTGGGCAGAAATCAAACGAAGGGCTTATTGGCTTTGAAATTTTACATTCCTACAGGAGATTCCCTTATAGGAATGGATATTTATTTTCCACAAATCCCACCCATCCCAGAAAAACAAGCATTAGATATTCTTGCGTGGTATTCCATTGCCGATAAATTCCCCGTTGCTTCCCAAAGAATCACTGTTTCTTTTCCAAAAGAACTCAATACCTTTAAGCGGTTTCGTTTTGAGAAAGCAATATATGTAGCGGATACTTTTTACATAGGATATAAACAATATACGAACAATTGGATAGGCATAGGCTTAGATAAAAACAATGACAATGGAAAAAATATATACTATAATAACGGTCAGGCATGGGAACAAAATACTATTGTCAAAGGAACAATGATGATAAGACCTGTTTTTGCTCGTTATTCTGAACAAAGAAACCAAAATGTAAATAGACAAAATGTCATTCTCAACACTTCTCGAAATGCAGAAAGTCCGCTTATTCTCTATCCTAATCCCACGAAAGATTTTATTTATTTTTCTCAAGAACCACAAAGTATTTCTATCTATAATATATATGGACAATACATTGTACCAAAAATAGAGAGAGAACAAGGCATATATAGAGTAGATTTACAAAACATACAGAAAGGAATTTATTTTATTCAATACATTATCAATAATACAATTTACACTCAAAAAACCATACTAATAGCAGAGTGAAAACAATAACAGCAGAAGAGTTTCAAAACAAATGTACGCAAAACGACATCCTTGCAATAGATGTCCGAGAAGAATGGGAATATGCAGAATATAATATAGGTAATAGAAATATACCTCTTTACTCTCTCCCCGACCAAATCCATACATTAGAGTTATATAAAAACAAAACAATAATCCTGTATTGCAAATCAGGGAATAGAAGTAAATTAGCGATGAAATATATAGAAGAGAATGGTTTCACCAATGTAGCAGATGTAAAAGGAGGTATAACTGCTATTAGAGAACTTTTGGAATCGGAGAAGTAAGCTATTATGAGAGTATTTTTTGTTTTATATATTGGGATATCTCTTTTTTCTTTTTTTTTATCTCCAATTGCTACTGCTGGAGAACTTTTTATTACGGGAGTATACCAAGGAAAGAGTTTATTTATACAAAATCCCATAGTGAAATTTCCTCATATCTTTTGTATTTACGAAATACAAGTAAATAATAAATCAATATCCTCATATCTCTTTAAACTATCGGCTATAGAAATCAAGTTTGAAGGCATACAAAAGTTTGAACCCGTCATGGTAAAGATTCTCTATAAAGATGAATGCCGTCCTATAGTTTTGAATGCTCATGTTCTCTTTTGGCATAGCGGGTTTAGTTTTACAAGTATCAATATAACAGATACTACAGATAATACACTTTTTTTACAATGGACCACCAGAGGTGAAAAGAAAGATGCAATCTATACCATAGAAAAAATGAACGAAGGAAAATGGCAAAAAATAGACCAAATTCATGCTTTAGGAAATTTTATCAGCCAACAATATACTTATACTCTTCCTAATGAAGCAGAATTTTATAAACTACGGATACAATATGCTTTTGCAAAAGAACGCCCTCACTATTCTGAAGAAATTGAGCATATAACATATAAAGACCCTATTACTTTTTACCCACAGACAGTAAGCGACAGAATTACGTTTTCAAAAATCTGTGATTACCAAATTATAGATGCAAATGAAAACGTACTTATGCAAGGCACAGCAAAAGAAGTATATGTGAAAAAACTCCAAAAAGGCGAATATACTTTGATACTAGATACTCAAAAAGAAACTTTTTATAAAAAATAATACCGTCAATAGATGCAACCAAAGACAAAAAAAATTCTCATATTCTTTTTTCTTTTCCTATTCATTATCCCATTTTGTGTTTTCAAAAAAATAGAAAGGAGCAACTATAAAGAAAGAGATTACTATAAAAGAATGATGGTGCGTCTTGATTCTTTTCAGGGAGAAAAGCCCTCTGAAGGAGATACAATGAAAGTGGGATGGAGTAAAAAGTCCCTTTTATTTGAAAAAAAAAAACTTCCTTTAGCAGGATACGGGGTTCGAAAAGGAAATGTATATGAAACGGTAAAAGATTCTATTTTTGTAAGAACTCTTTTTTTTACCAACGGAAAGAAAGAAATATCAATTGTCTCCTTGGAACTGCTTATCGTTCCCCCTGAGGTAAGTATTGCTTTGAAAGAAAAACTTCACGAAAAAGGTTTTTCTTTCAAAGATGTTTTTCTAACCGCTACTCATACGCATAACTCTATTGGTGCTTGGGCAAAAGGCCTTGTAGGAGAACTATTTGCAGGTTCTTTTGATCCAGAAGTTGTCCATTTTATTACAGAAAGAATTATAGAAAGTATGGTAGATGCAAAAAAAAAAAAAGAAATTTCTCAAATAGGTTTTGGCTCTATAAACGCAGAAGAACTTGTCTATAATAGATTGGTAGATAGTTTGGGAACTAAAGATCCTTTTATCCGAATCATAAAAATAGAGAATCGTTCGGGAGAAAAAGCATTATTTACTTCTTTTGCAGCACATGCTACTATTTTATCTCCCTTTTTTATGGGGGTATCAGGAGATTATCCAGGAATGGTCTGCTCTGAAATAGAAAAAGATGAGAATATTGATTTTTGTTTATTCGCTGCCGGAGCAGTTGGAAGCCAAGGGTATGCTTTAGAAAAAAGTGTAGTTACCGATACCGATTTAGAAGCGTATTCAAAGCTTGTTTCCCGAAAAATCCAGACTCTTTCCGCACAAATAGACCTCAGCTATGTTCATTCTTTAACAACGGGAAAAGTAAAAATAGAACTTCCCGAAGCAAGTCCTAAAATAAGTAAGGACTATGCTCTAAAAGAATGGGTATTTCACCAAGTATTTGGAAATTATGATGCATATATAAGCTATTGTATGATAGATAAGAACCTTTTTATAGGCACTCCATGCGATTTTTCAGGGGAATTAGTAGCACATTTAGACACTATTTCTCAAAAAACAGGAAGTAATCTTATCATAACAAGCTTTAACGGAGGATATGTTGGATATATAACAAAAGACATCTGGTACGACAAAGATTCCTATGAAACAAGAACGATGAACTGGTATGGAACCGAAAACGGAAAATATTTTTCCGATATAATAACTACAATCATACAAAAAAATAACTCACAATGAAAGAACCATTACAAAATGAGTACCCTCTGTTTTTTGATTCTTATATCAAACTCATAAGAAGCAAAGATATTTGGGCTGTGTTAGAAGAACAGATAAGCTGGTTTGAATCTGCTTTTACCAATGGATATCAACAACAATGGAATTACAGATACGATGCTGAAAAATGGACCGTAAAGCAATTGGTAGGACATATAATAGACGCAGAAAGAGTATTTGTATATAGAACTCTCTCCTTTGCAAGGGGCGATAGTAAAAATCTCAACCCCTTTGACGAAAATAGTTTTGTAATACATGGAGAATTTGAAAAAAGAACCCCATCCTCTCTTGTAGAGGAAATGAGATATTTGAGACGTTCCAATATATTCTTTCTATCATCTATACCCGAAGCGTACTTAGACAATGAAGGAACAGTAAATGGAAACAGAATCACTGTCCGAAGTTTGATATATATTATTGCAGGGCATTTTGAACATCACAGAAACATACTTAAAGAAAGATACAGCATCTATTAATCATACTTCTTTTACTCTCTCGCCCCCGTTTCTTTCCGATTCTATAACTTACGTTTGGAATTTTTATGAGATTATATAGTAATATATATAATTAATAAATTCCTATTTTTAATAAAATATTTTTTAACACACAAAAAAAAACGACCTCTTTTATGAAATATATCGTATTACTTATTATTATTTTTGCAAACAATACCATATACTCCCAAGACCTTAAAATAGCCAAGCTCAAATATAGCGGCGGCGGTGATTGGTATGCAAACAAAACCGCTTTACCGAATCTGATACGTTTTTGTAACAACCATTTAGGAACGCACATTTTTGAAAAAGAAGATGTAGTAGAAGTCGGCGATATAGAGATATTTCTTTATCCATATATTTATATGACAGGGCATGGAAATGTTGTATTGAGCCAAAAAGAAGCAGAAAATATCAGAAAATACCTGATATCAGGTGGATTTTTACATATAGATGATAACTATGGCTTAGATAAATTTATCCGAAAAGAAATGAAAAAAGTATTTCCCGAACTACATTTTGTAGAATTGCCAAGTTCGCATCCCCTATTTCATCAAAAGTTCTCTTTTGATAAAGGTCTCCCCAAAATACACGAACATGACGGAAAACCACCACAAGCATTCGGAATATTCTATGAAAATAGACTCGTTTGTTTATACTCTTATGAAACAGATTTAGGCAATGGATGGGAAGACCAAACCATTCATAACGACCCCGAAGAAGTAAGACAATCCGCACTCAAGATGGGAGCAAATATAATATCTTTTGTTTTTACCTCTTATTGAAAACACAAAATACATATTCTAAAAACAATCTAAAAAATAATTCTTTACACAAAATATAGAAAATAAGATGAGAGAGTCCGAAAATCCGCTTTTAGCACGTTTGTAGCTTCGTAACTCCTTGATTATCAACAGGTTTAAAATTAAATATTTGTGTAAAAAAACTTTTCGGACACCCAATGAAATTTTTACAGGAAATATTATCTCAAAATATATAAAACACCCTCGGTTCTATTTGTTTTTTTAATACTATTGCTCTACAATTTTTTTACCTATTCAGGATTGTATTCATTACTATATAGAAGCACTCAATTAAAGTTTTGAAAATTCTGATTGTTTTTTAAATACTTTCACCAAAAAAATCATAATTAATATTATGATTGATAACTTTAAAAAAAAACTGTATATTGCCCTATAATAAAAAATCAAATACATATTCACTTACATTCTTTAAAAATGGTATGCCCATCATTTTCTTAAATTCTTAAATGATGGGCATAAATAATACATTTAATAGATGTAAAACATTACGTCATAATATAATAAACACAGCTATGAATATCATAAAAAAATCACAGAGCAAGGCAACGGTTTCTCTCCTTGCTCTTTTTGTATGTGGAAATATACATGCACAAACCTATAGAGACCTTAATGGTAATGGTCTCATAGATATAAACTTTATAGAACAATTAGATTCTATGAGATATAACCTCACAGGCACTTGTAGTCCATCTACCTGCAATGGATATGAACTGAGGAGAAATTTGAACTTTAATACTGCTGCTTCTTACAGATCAGGAACTGTCAATACCACTTATACTACAGGAAGTGGATGGAATCCTATTAATGGTTTTGAAGGCACTTTTCATGGGAATGATAGCACTATTTCTAATCTTTTCATTGACCGCCCTGGTACCGATCAAGTAGGATTCTTTGGAGCGATGAGCTCAAGTCAAACCAGTGCTATTAGAAACCTAGGATTACTCAATGTAAATATAAGAGGACAAGATTATACGGGGAGTTTAGTAGGTGCTCATGTAGGAAACATAACCCGCTGCTTTACTACAGGAACAGTAAATGGTAACGATAATACAGGTGGTTTGGTTGGATTCAATGGAGGAGTTGATTGGAGCAGCTTTTTCCCAAGTTCTATTACCCAGAGCTACACCAATGTATCGGTAACTGGCTCTAATAGAGTAGGAGGTTTTGTTGGAGTCAATGAATATGGTTCATCTATTACTCAGAGATGTTATGCAACAGGAAATGTAATAGGAATATTCTTTGTCGGCGGATTTGTTGGTGTCACTGCTAATAATGCAGTTATCAGTGAATGTTATGCAAGTGGGACAGTAACAGGTAGAGATGACCTTGGGGGATTTGCAGGGCATTTTACCCAGGCTATCGACGGCGGTAGTGTAAATAATATATTTTGGAATGATGCTCGTAGTATAGGAATAGGAAATACTTCGAATTTCAGTGGAGTAGCATTACCTGCAAGTGCATTCCAAAGTAATGGATTTGATAATTATCCACAGAATATTACCTTTACTCTTTCTCCATCTCTGAAAACGTATGGGGATACTCTGTTTACTATTACACCCGCCATAGTAAGTTCGGGATTAGCGGTTCAGTATTCCACCACTAATACGAATATTGCAAGTATAAATGGAACGTCTGTCAGTATCAATGGAGCAGGAATGGTCTCCATAATTGCATACCAGACGGGAAATGCAAATTATTCAGCAGCCACCTCTGTTTCTCGAATACTTACAGTAAACCAAGCGAGTCAGAGTATTAATTTTGGAATATTACCTCTCAAGACCTTTGGAGACGGTGCATTTACCCTTACTGCT
>JASGCU010000014.1:30964-36565 GCA_030053935.1 Chitinophagaceae bacterium | reverse complement strand
GTTCGGTAGTGTCACTTTTTCGTTCGGTAGTGTCACTTTTTATCGAAAAAAACTATTTTACTCTTTTATATATTTCATTTTCTTTGATAAAAAGTTATAAAGAGATCTCATTGTAAAAAAGCTATAAAATTTAGAACAAAACGATGAAAGTTGATTGATTTTGAAATAAAAAATGAAAAATAATGTAATAATTTAAAATAAATAATGAGATTTGGTTTCAAATTAAACATCCCTTGCAAAGTTCGGAGAAGATGGTATATATGAATATGAAATGAGTTTGAAGCTGTATAGAGATTATTATAATACCATTGAATACGCTGTTAATCAAGGAAAAATAGAAATAATCATAAGATTTCTCAAAAGAGGAAAATTCACACTTACCGAAATAGCCGAAGATTTTGATGTGTCTTGAGAGTTTGTAATGCAAATAAAAAAAGAAAACAATCTGTAGAGCTTCTGCTTGCAGCCTAAAAAAAATACTATGAATCAGTACCATATTCCCGTTTTGTTGAACGAATTAATAGATGGATTAACCCCTAAGCCCGATGGAATCTATGTAGATGCCACGTATGGAGGAGGAGGGCATTCTCAAGCACTGCTCTCGCGTCTATCAAGCAAAGGAAAAATTTATGCTTTTGATATAGATAATGATGTTACTAAAAATAGTATTGATGATGAGAGAATAACGTATATACGAGGAAATTTTAGATATGTGAAAAGGTTTTTAAGGTTTCATAATGTATCGAAGATAGATGGTCTTTTTGCAGATTTAGGAGTGTCCAGTTATCAAATAGATACTTTGGAGAGAGGGTTCAGCACCCGGTTTCACGGAGCATTGGATATGCGTATGAATCAAGAATCGGAAGTATCTGCAAAAGAAGTTCTGCATACTTATTCATCGGATAAGCTCTGCTTTCTTTTTAAAAATTATGGAGAAATGCAACGTCCTAAAGATATTGCTCAAGCCATTTGTTCTTATAGAATCAATTACCCATTAGAAACAACAGAAGACTTTAAAACTGCCATTCAAAAATTTGCTCCGAGAGGAAAAGAAAATCAATTTTTTGCACAGGCATTTCAATCTATTAGAATAGAGGTGAATCAAGAATTAGAATCTCTCAAAGAATTATTGATGCAATCACCCGAACTATTATTACCAGGAGGAAAGCTTGCCATAATCTCTTACCATTCATTGGAAGACAGATTGGTGAAAAATTTTATAGGGAAAGGGAACTTGGAAGGAATAGATACAAAAGATTTTTATGGAAATAAAATAAGTTACTTTACCCCAATGCATAAAAAACCCATTTATGCCTCAGAGCAGGAGATTCAAACAAATAAACGAAGCAGAAGTGCTAAATTACGAATAGGAATTCTTCATATATAAAAAATTTGTATTATTTAATGCAAAAACATATAAAACAATTCCGATTCTCTCTTTGTTTTAGAATTATTATGATATATTTATGGTATATTTTTTAAAAAAGAGTATTATAGATAAGATTATTTTATAATTCTATGTATCTCCATCTATTCCAAATGCTTTTACCTATTATACTATTTATTTTAAAAAATCTTTAATTATGCTTACTATAAAAATACATTTTTTTTATGTTTTATGTATCCATTTTGTTTTTGTTGGTATTATTTCTTTTTCATGTACTCCAAACAAAAAGACAGAGGTTTTAGATAAATCCATGGTAGAAAAACCCGCAGCAAGAGTTTTAAATACATACCTATATAAATCTGAAGTAGAAAAATACGTTGGGAACAAGTACAATAAAAAAGATAGTATTGATATTGCTAAAAAACACATAGATCACTGGATAAATAAACAAATAATGCTCTATGAGATATCTTCTAATACTACATATTATGATATAGAAACAATCGAAAAGAAAGTATTAGAATACAAATACTCTCTTCTTATTTACGAATACAAACAAAATTATATCCGAACAAATCTAAAGACGGAAATAACTCAAGAAGAAAGAGAAGAATATTACTCTCTGCATAAAAATAGTTTTATTCTCCCCGAAACTATTATAAAATGCTTATTTATTCAGATTAAAAAAGACGTAAAAAATACGACAACAATAGAAACCAAAATAAAACAATTTCCTAATTACCCATTAGAAGAAATAAATACCTTATGCCAAACAGAAGAAGTAATACATTATTTTTTAGATACTGCTATATGGATACCTTTTAAAGATCTATTAGAAAAAACTTCTGTAAAAGAAGCCTTAACCCAATATAAAATTACAAAAGAGAATAGCTTTATCCGTTTTTTAGATAGCGAATTTCTGTATATGATAAAAATTACAGATTTTAGATTTGCCAATGAAATTGCCCCGTTATCATACGTAGAAAAACAAGTAGAAAAGAATCTTATTATGAGTAGAAAAATAAAATTAGAAAAAGAACTTGAAAAAGAAATTAGAAAAAAATTTGAGAATAAAAAAATCGTGGAGATATACTAAAGTACTCTTATCTGTTTTTTTCTTTTACCATCCTTTTGTGTACGCACAGGACCCCCCAAACAAAGAAATAGTTATTGATGAAATAGTCGCTCAGGTAGAGAATTTTATCATCACGAAATCAGAAGTTGATAAAGTGTATATTGAAATGTCTACAAAAGAAGAATTAGTAGAGACAAACACAAAATGCAAAGCATTAGAAAACATAGTTATTAATAAACTTATGGTAGTTCGTGCTGCATCAGATTCTGTGGCAGTAAAAGATGAGGAAGTAAATGCTAATTTAGACAGACGTATGCAATACTATATATCTCAGATAGGATCTGAGGAAAAAATAAAAGAATACTATGGTAAATCAATAGAACAGATTAAAGAAGAGTTAAGAGAAAATGTGCGAGAACAGTTGATAATTCAGAAAATGGAATCAAAACTTACCTCAGAACTCAAAACAACTCCTACCGAGGTAAGAAAATTTTTTAAGAAAATCCCAGAAGACAGCTTGCCATATTTTTCCACAGAATTATCCGTAGGGCAGATTGTAAGAGAGCCAAAAGCAAATGAAGAAGCAAAAAATGAAATAAAACGACGACTAATAGATTTAAAACAGCGTATTTTAAACGGAGAAGACTTTGCTTTGTTAGCAAAAGAATACTCAGACGATCCTTCTGCCCAAAGAAATGGAGGTGAATTAGGCTTTTTTAAAAGAGGAGATTTGGACCCTCAATATGAATCCACAGCACTTTTGCTCAAGCCAGGTACAATATCCGACCCTATAGAATCTCAGTTTGGTTTTCATATTATCCAAATGTTAGAACGAAGAGGAAATATCTATAATTCCCAACATATTCTTATGATACCTCAACCAACAAAAAGTGACTTTGAAAAAGAGATATATTTTTTAGATAGCATAAGGAATCTCATTCTAGAAAATAAAATTACTTTTGAAAAAGCAGCTAAGACGTATTCATCTGATAAAGAAACATCTAATACAGGTGGATTTTTTCAAGATGAAACAGGAGCATCGCTGATTTCAGTAGAACAAATGGATCCTGTATTATTTTTTACTGTGGATACGATGCAATTAGGAAACATTACCTCTCCTATAACGTTTAAAAAAAACGATGGTTCTGATGCAATTCGCATTATCTATTATAAAGAAAAAATTCCCCCACACCAAGCAAACCTACAACAGGACTTCCAAAAAATTTATACCGCTACTATCACATCTAAAAAAAACAGAGTAATACAAGATTGGTTCTCGAACGCTTATAAAAATGTATATATAACTATAAACAAAGAATTTGAATACTGTAAAATTTTAAAATAACCTCTTATGAACTATACAAATGATAAAGAAGCAGCAGATGCTTTTGTAAAAGATTTTAAAAAACTAACTGAAGAAATTGAAAAAATTATAGTCGGACAAAACGAAGTAATAAAATTGCTTCTTATTTCTTTGTTTTGCCAAGGACATACTTTATTAGTAGGGGTTCCGGGATTAGCAAAAACACTTTTAATCCATACACTATCAAAGGTTTTAGATTTGAAGTTTAACCGTATCCAGTTTACCCCCGATCTTATGCCATCAGATATATTGGGGTCAGAAACCTTAGATAAAGAAAGAAATATTAAATTTATACCAGGTCCAATTTTTGCAAATATTATCTTGGCAGATGAAATAAACAGAACTCCCCCTAAAACACAATCCGCACTTTTAGAAGCAATGCAAGAATATTCCGTTACTATCGGCGGAAAAATGAATCCTCTAGAAAAACCTTTTTTTGTTTTCGCTACCCAAAATCCCATCGAACAAGAAGGAACATACCCACTCCCCGAAGCCCAGTTAGATAGATTCCTATTCAATATTTATTTAGATTATCCATCCCTTTCATCTGAAATAGATATTGTAAAAAACACCACCTCTGATAAAAAAACAAATGTAGAAGTAGTCATGCGCTCCGAACAAATTTTATACTACCAAAATCTAGTAAGAAAAGTACCAATTCCGGACAATGTAATAGAATACGCCGTAAAATTAGTTCATAAAACACGTAATTCCCAAAGTACAAACGAAATATCAAAAAAATATTTAGAATGGGGTGCAGGACCAAGAGCTTCTCAATATTTGGTACTAGCATCAAAATGCAATGCTCTTATAAAAGGAAAATATTCACCAGATATAGAAGATATTCAAGAAGTAGCCATTCCTATTCTAAGACATCGCATCATAAAAAATTTTAAAGCAGAAGCAGATGACGTATCTGTAGAATATATTATTAAAAAACTGTTCTAAATAATGATACTACGTAAAAACAATTATAATACCTTACGTAACATTTTTATAAATACATAGGAATAAAATACAAAATAAAACAATATTATCATTATGATATTTGTAGATATAACAAATGATGTAGCTTTTAGAAAAATTTTTGGGTGTGAACAAAGCCCCGAAATATTACTTTCTTTTCTGAATGCTGTATTAGACCTTCCCAAAGGCAAAAAAATTATTCATATTGATTTTAAAAACCCATATCAATTCCCACAAATACATAAAAAAAAACAATCCATCTTGGATGTAAAAGTAGTAGATGAGAATAAAAAAAATTATATAGTAGAAATGCAAGTAGAAGAACCCGATGGATTTGAAAACCGTGTCCAGTATTATACCAACAAGGATTTTGTGAGTCAAATTAAAAAAGGAGACCAATATGTCCTTCTTAATCCTGTTCTTTTTATAGGAGTTATTAAATTTAATTTTTTTAAGAATACTGACTACATTACCCGACATATCTTGTTAGACACAAAAATACACACACACGAACTGAAAGGAACAGAATATAATTTTGTAGAATTAATGAAATTTCATAAAACAGAAAAAGAATGTCTCACTATTACAGAACAATGGGTTTTTTTCTTAAAAAATTCAGAAACCTTAAAAGATATTCCAAAAAATATTACCGACAAAGGTTTATTATCAGCTTATGATATGGCATGTAAATTTAAATGGAATGAAAAAGAATTAGAAGAATACGATTATGCAAGTATGAGAGAACAAGACGAAAGAGGAAAAATAAATAGAGTAAATAATAAACTTATTGCTGCTGAAAAACAAGCAGAA
>JASGCU010000014.1:0-30864 GCA_030053935.1 Chitinophagaceae bacterium | reverse complement strand
AAGAAAAAGAACGAGCAGAAAAAGAAAAAGCACGAGCAGAACAAACAGAAATATATCTGCAACAAGAAAAAGAACGAACAGAACAAGAAAAAAAAATGATAGTAAAAAACTTACTCCTAAAAGGAATGGATAATATATTTATATCAGAAATAACAGGTCTTCCTGTAGAAACTATACAAAAAATACGAGAAACATACTCACTATAACATATATTACTACAACACATTTTTTATTTTTTTAAACCGAAATAGGTACCATTATAATGTATATTATGATAGATTCTTTTTTAAAATATATAGATTCTTTTTTAGAATATATTAGATATGAAAAACGTTATAGTAACCATACAGTCATAGGATATGAAACAGATTTGAGACAATGGGAAGATTTCATAAAAGAAAAACAGTACGGTGCTATAAACGAAATAAATTACACACAGATAAGAGCATGGATAATTGCTTTGCTCAATGACAAAATACAACCATCATCTATAAATAGAAAAATAGCATCACTCAAATCATTTTATAAATATATGCTTACCAGATCCTACATACAAGAAAATCCTACTCTACGCATAAAACCTCTCAAAGAACCAAAAACCTCCCCCTCTTTTGTAAAAGAATCAGAAATAACTTCTCTCCTAGAAAATACAAATTTTGAGGAAACATTCTCTGCCCAAAGAGATAAAATAGTTATAGAGATACTCTATGGAACTGGAATACGAATGAGTGAACTCATCTCTCTCAAAGAAAACAACATAGACATAGAAAAACAACAAATCAAAGTGATGGGAAAAAGAAAAAAAGAGAGAATCATCCCCATAACCCCGCATTTAGCAGAAACTATTAAACAGTTTATCAAAATAAAAAAAGAACAGTTCCCAGTAAAATCTTTTGAATACTTGATAATTACTGATGCAGGTCTCCCTGCATACCCCGTCCTTATTCATAGAATTGTAACGCAGTACGTAAGCGCTTTTAGTAATAGTAGTAAAAAAAGCCCGCACGTGCTGAGGCATACCTATGCTACTCATCTTTTAAACAAAGGGGCAGACATTAACTCTATAAAAGATTTATTAGGACACTCATCCCTTGCCTCTACTCAAATATACACTCATAATTCTTGGGAAAAATTAAAAAAAATATATAAAAAATCACATCCAAAAGCATAATTTATTATACCTCTTATACATTATAAACAAATAAAATCTATGAAAATACAAATCCATGCCGTTCATTTTGATGCAAGTCAACATCTAACGAATTACATTCAAAAAAAAGTAACAAAACTTATTACTTTTTCTGATACCATTATAGACGTAGAGGTTTTTTTGAGGATAGAAAAACCCGAAACACCTCATAATAAAATAGTAGAAATGAAATTGAATATTCCCCAACATCAATGTTTTGCCAAAGAAAAAGCAGAAACTTTCGAAGCCGCTACAGATATTGTAACAGATAAAATAAAAGAGCAAATAAAACGATACAAACAAAAAAAAATAAAAAATACGAACCCAGAAAAAAACACATGAATATAAAATAGGGATATAAAAAATGCTATTTTTAAAAAAAATAAAAAATATTTTTATTGTATGCACAATATTATATAATTACGCCCCAAGTATTTTTGCACAACCCGATAATAGAAACCCTTATGTAGAGATTATCCCTGTATATAAAAATACAGTAAAAAATATTCTAAATATGTTTATAGGGCGTGCTTCCATTGGATATGGGTACATATATAACACCTCTTCTATACTCGGCAGTAGTATATTTTTAAACACATCACTGTCTTTTTATCCTAAAAAAATAATCCCCACAGAAAAATATATTGTACTACAAAAAATGCGATTTGGTATAGGATATGGAATAGAATATCAACTGTTCCCAGATCAAACAATCAAAGATTCTGAAAAATATACTTCTACCCTTTTGGAAACAAAAGAATTTTACATCTATTCAGTATTCAATCAAAAACTATCAGGCGTAATCGGATATAGATTTTATGATGGAAGCCAATATTCTCTTTCTTTGGATATAGAAGGTGGTGCGATTTTTACCAATCTATCCCTTCAAGAAAATTCCTTATCAAAAAATATATCTTTAGAAACGGATATATTAAAAAAATATCCAACAAAACAACATGTGCAGGTTTTGTTCCATCAAATAGGTTCACTCAATACAACATTTTTTTTTTTTAACTTCGGTATTTCTATTGAAAGAAATTTTTCTGAGTATTTTAAAATATTTTTGAAACCATCCCTTGAAATAAATAATGTAAAGAGTGGTGCTATGGCAAAACCCCTCTCTCTTACTTTTTATATCCCTGAATATCAAATAATTCCACAAATCCAACTGGGAGTTTCTTTCATAATACCAGAAGTGGATCGTTGTCCTATCCATAGCTGCAGAGTGCAACTCAAACATACACACGGAAATTACTTATTCAGAGGGCAACCTATTTTTAAATGGCAAAACCCTAAAATAGGACAAAATAACCCTGTTTCATATCCCTATAAAATAAAAAAAAATAAAAAAAAATAAAAAAATGATCTACGAAAATACTCTTACAGACGGCTTAAAACATGCCTTCTCTGTATTATTTCAACAAACAATTTCATCAACAGAAATAACCTGGCAACCTACCCGAAAAGAATTTGCTGGAACCCATACATTTGTACTCTTTCCTTGGGCAAAAAGTGTAAAAAAAAATCCAACAGAACTCGGAAATCTGCTGGGGGAATACTTACAAAATAATAATTACATTATCAAATACAATGTTATAAATGGATTCCTCAACGTAGATATAGATCAAAATATATGGCTTGATACCCTTTTTTTATTTTTTAAAAAAAATATGCATACCTTTTTTTTGAAAAAAAATAAAACAATGGTAATAGAATTTTCTTCTCCTAATACCAACAAACCCCTCCATTTAGGACATCTACGAAATAATTTTTTAGGCGATTCTCTATCACGCATACTCGCTCACTTTGGATATACCGTGCATAAGGTCTGCATAGTAAATGACAGAGGAGTTCATATATGTAAATCCATCCTTGCATACACAAAATTTGGAAACAAAGAAACTCCCGAATCAGAGAATATAAAGGGAGACCATTTAGTCGGAAAATATTACGTCCGATTTGACCAAGAGTATAAAAAAGAAGTAGAATATCTCAAAAAACAAGGCATTGACCCCGAAACTGCTGAAAAAGAATCTCCACTTATGAAAGAAATACATGAAATTCTGCTCCAGTGGGAACAAGGGAACCCACAAATAAGAGAGGTGTGGAAAACTATGAATAATTGGGTTTATGCAGGATTTGATGAGACCTATCAAAAAATAGGGATTACCTTTGATACAATATATTACGAATCCACTACTTATCTATTAGGAAAAGATATAGTGGAAGAGGGACTAAAAAAAAATATCTTTTATACCAAAGCAGATAAATCGATATGGGTAAATTTAGAATCCGATAAATTAGATGAAAAACTTCTCATAAGAGCCGATGGCACTTCCGTTTATATAACCCAAGACCTCGGCACTTGTGATATGAGATATAAAGATTTCCCATTCGATACATCCGTTTACGTAGTAGGAAACGAGCAAGATCATCATTTTCAGGTACTTTTTGCAATCATAAAAAAATTACAAAAACCATATTCAGAAAAATTATACCACATGAGCTATGGAATGGTAGACCTGCCTAGTGGAAAAATGAAAAGCAGAGAAGGCACCGTTGTAGATGCCGATGAACTCATAGATGAAATGATCCTCACCGCTGAAAAGCATACCAAAGAATTAGGAAAAGTAGAAGGAATTTCTGAAGAAGAAGGAAAAAAACTTTATAAAACATTAGGAATAGGAGCATTAAAATTCTTTCTCCTGAAAGTAGACCCCAAAAAAAGAATGCTCTTCAATCCACAAGAATCTGTAGAATTTCATGGAAACACTGCCCCATTTATTCAATATACATACGCAAGAATATCTTCTATTCTCCGAAAAGCAAAGGAATTAAACATGGACTATACTACTTTCAAAAAAGACCAAGTGCCAAGCATAGAACCACAAGAACTCACACTCATAAAAATAATAACTCTTTATGAAGAAAATGTCACACAAGCAGCCAACGACTATAATCCCTCTCTCATAACCCAATACGTATTTGATATAGCAAAAGAATATAATAAGTTTTATGCCGAATATTCTATCTTTCATAATGAGAAAAAAAATGTTATCCTCTTCCGTATTATTCTTTCTGCTACCGTAGGAAAGATTATGAAACATCTTATGGGATTACTCGGAATAGATGTCCCCGAAAAAATGTAAAAATATATCTATCTACAATATGAGAACGCTTATCCTTCATTAGAAAATAACTTCAATCCACTTCTTATATGAACAATCATACCATTCTTTTTTTTTCTGTGCTGATAGAAATTGCTCTTTCTCTTATCTTTATTCTCTGTATCCGAGATATAGTATCGCTCATCTATGCTCTCTTATTGACTCTGATAGGGGTAGCGGTTCTCTATTTTTTATGCGGATATTCATTTATAGGAATGGTGCAGCTCATTATCTATGTGGGAGGGATTCTTGTTTTTATGATATTAGGTGTCTTATTAGATAAGGACTCTACTCCCTCATCTTTTTTTATAAAACCTTCTTTATTATTACAAAAACTTTTTTTCTTACTCTTGTTTTCCTCCATCTTTTTATATTTTTTTGATACCATAAAACTCCCAACTGCCCCTCTCTCTTTTCAAGAAAAATCTTTGCAAACTCTGGGGATGGATATGGTGACAAAACATTCCATTCTCTTTGAAATCATGGGATTGCTACTTTTTATTACTGTGGTAGGAAGTACTGTTATTATTACACTACACGATAAAAAAAAGTAAAATTCAAAAAAAAATATAATTTGTGGAAAATCAAAAATAAATGTTTAAAATTCATGTTTGGTTTATTTTTGTGAAATAATATAATGAAACATGACAAATACGAATAAAATGGCAAACGAAAGAAAAACAGAAAATATAGTCCGTTCACATTTTGAGCAATTTAAAGATATTGTTAGTATAGAAGAACAATCATCTGATAGTTCAAAAATTGATAAATTACTCAAAACTGCATCAAAAAAAGGGAGCGGTAAAGGAAAACCAGAATTTATTATTTCATTCAAAAACAATTCTGATTTACTGATTGTTATTGAATGCAAAGCAGATATTTTAAAACATGAAAGTGCTCATCATGATAAATTTTCCGAGTTTGCAATAGATGGTGTTTTATTATATTCGTCCTATTTATCAAAAGATTTTGATGTATTAGGTATTGCTGTAAGCGGTGAAACAACTCAAAACTTAAAAATTTCTCATTTTTTACATTTAAGAAATGAAAGAAAAGCAACAGAAATTTTTGGGAATAAACTATTGCCTGCACAAAATTATTTAGACGGTTATTTACAAAGTCCCGAAAAATTTAGACAAGATTACAATTCACTTTTAGAATTTACAAAAAAACTAAACGAAAAATTACATACATACAAAATATTAGAAAGTCAAAGAAGTTTACTAATTAGTTGCATTTTGATTGCATTAGAAAATCAAGCGTTTAGAAATTCTTTTATTTCTCATAAAACTACCAAAGAATTAGCAAATTCGTTGGTTCAAACTGTTTCAAATGAATTGGAAAATGCAGATATTTCGGGGAAAAAACTTGATAATTTGAAAATTCAATTCAGTTTTATTAAAACGGATACTTCGCTTTCTACAAAAGAAAATGTATTGAAAGAATTGATTACAGAGATTGACGAAAATGTAAATCAATTTATAAAAACACATGAATTTTTTGATGTACTTGGGCAGTTATACATTGAATTTTTACGCTATGCCAATAGTGATAAAGGTTTGGGAATTGTATTAACGCCACCTCACATAACTGAATTATTTGCAGAACTTGCACAAGTTAATAAAAATTCTATTGCCTTTGATAATTGCACAGGAACAGGTGGATTTTTGATTTCTGCCATGAAAAAAATGATTGAAGACGCAAAAGGCGACCAAAATAAAATTAAAGAAATAAAGAAATCGCAACTCATTGGCGTTGAATATCAGGCACATATTTTTGCATTGGCAGTTTCAAATATGTATATTCATCAAGACGGAAAAACAAATATTATTAATGGAAGTTGTTTTGATGAAGAAATTATTGCAGCAGTAAAAGCAAAAAAACCGACAGTCGGTTTTTTAAATCCACCTTATAAGGGTGATAAAAAAAATGATATTGAAGAATTAGAATTTGTATTTAATAATTTAGAATGTTTAGTTGATGGCGGAACCTGTGTAGCAATAGTGCCAATGAGTAGTTCAATAGCAATAAGTGGTAAAGGTTTGTTAATGAAAAAAAAGTTAATGGAAAATCATACTTTGGAGGCAGTTTTATCAATGCCAAATGATTTATTTATTGATTCAGATGTAGGAACTGTAACCTGTATAATGATTTTTAAAGCACACAAACCGCACCCCAAAAATAAAAAAACATTTTTTGGATATTTTAAAGATGATGGTTTTGAAAAAAGAAGAAAAGGAAGAATTGACAAAGAAGGACAATGGAACAGCATAAAAGAAAATTGGTTAACTGCATTTATTAATCGTGATGATGTTCCAAATTTAAGTATAAATAAAGAAGTTACTGCAATAGACGAGTGGTGTCCAGAGGCGTATTTAAAAACAGATTTTAAAGTTATAACCAAACCACATTTTATAAAAAATTTAAAAGAATATTGTATATACTTGTTTAACAATAATTTATCAAAGGAAATTTCAATAAATTCACTGTTTAATCAGAATATTGATTTAGATTTTAATAAATTTACAGTTTATAAAGTAAACTATTTTTTTAATATTTATTCAGGTAGCGACAAACCAAAACCAGATGAATCCAAACATTGGGGAGGTGAAATAATTAATTCTGTTGAAAATCAAACAACAAACAATGGAATAAAGGAAAAAATTGAATTTAAAGAAGATGATAAAATTTTTGAAAATTTTATTTCTATTGTTTCCATTGGAGAAGGTGGAAAAGCATTTTATCAACCAGAGAGATGCGCTTGTTTTACTCGTGTGAAATCTCTAATTCCAAAAGCCGAGTTTTCTGAAAATTTTAACAAATATATTTTTCTATTTTTTGTAACTTTGCTCGATTTGGAAAGATACAGATATGGATACGGCAGAGTTTTGAGCAAAGAACGATTGTCTGAAACAGAAATATGTGTTCCTACAATAAATAACAATCCGGATTGGGATTTTATGGAAAATTTTATTAAATCTTTACCTTATTCAAGTTCAATTTAAAAATATGATAAACGAAACAATTTTACAAGATATTTCAAAAGCAATTGAAACAGGTTTTGTAATAGCATTTAAAGATGTTAAAAAATCTGATATTCCTTATTTTGAATTAAAAAGAATAGCAAAAGCAATTTCTGATGGATACGCCGAAGGTGAAATAATTATTGATACTGAAAATTCAGATAAAAACGGTTATTGGAAAATTTATTTTGAATAAAATTTTTTCGGCAAACGACCACGTAGAAAAACTCGCACCCAATTTTAAAATGAATAAATATATCGAAATGTTTATTGTAACAATTTTGAATTTAGAACAATATCGTTACAATTATGGTAGAAAGTGTAGCAAACAAGAATGAAACAAATAAGTATAAAATTACCTGAAAAAGATGGCGAACCGGATTTTGAATTTATGGGGAAATTTATTAAATCATTATCATATTCGGGTTCAATTTGATATGATACATTAAATGCACCTAACATATAATAGTCGATAATTGCCGGCTTTCGTGCGAACTTGATACTTTGTGCAAGAAGGGGGCATTTGTGAGAAAACGGACATTTGTGCCTTGAAACCCCACAAAAAAAGCAACGCCACCAATAATTTTTCGTTATGCACCATTAAACTTCAAACAATGCAAGTGTTTAACATTCTACGTTTTACGTATTGTACTGCTTTTATCTTTTCCTTATTGGATTGGCAACCCTAACAAAATTACATAAATAAATACTATCTTTGAAAATGTCAGCAAATCATTTCAACATATTAGGGTTAACAAACGAGAAGGTTATACTTGCGAGGAAAAAATTTGGAAAAAATAAGTTAGATTATAAAAAAGAAAATAATTTCTTAGACACCGTAAAACGTATTAGCAAAGACCCAATGATGGTTTTATTGTTGGTGGCTTCTTCCATTTATTTTATCAGTGGAAAAACAGGTGACGGAATTTTTCTTGCCGTTGCCATTGTATTTCAAACTTCTATTTCATTATATCAATATTCTAGGAGCAAGAATGCATTAGAAAAACTGAAAGATTTTTCACAACCTAATTGCAAAGTTATTCGCAATGGAAAAGTAGAAGAAATTAAAAGTGAATATTTGGTTGTTGGAGATAGCATGATAGTGGAAGAAGGTACATCTATAAGTGCTGATGGCATTATCATTCAATCAAATGATTTTTCAGTCAATGAATCTATACTTACAGGTGAATCATTTGCTGTTTTTAAGGATAAAACCAAAGAAGATAAATTTGTTTACAGAGGAACAACTGTTGCAAGTGGTTTAGCTATTGCGACAATAACATCTACTGGCAACCAAACCAATTTAGGTAAAATTGGAACAAGTTTAGAAGGTATTAGTGAAGAAAAAACTCCTTTGGAAATTCAAATTGCAAACTTTGTAAAGAATATGGCAATTGCAGGTGCTGTGGTTTTTGTAATTGTTTGGGCAATTAATTATTTACATTCTCAAGATCTGCTGACCAGTTTATTGCAATCCCTTACTTTAGCTATGAGCATTTTACCCGAAGAAATTCCTGTGGCTTTTACCACTTTTATGGCATTGGGCGCATGGCGTTTAATGAAAATGGGCATTGTGGTAAAGCAAATGAAAACCGTAGAAACTTTGGGTAGTGCCACGGTTATTTGTACCGACAAAACAGGAACAATTACCGAAAACAAAATGAGTTTGGCAAAAATATTTATTTTGAAAAGCAATAAAATATTTAATTCCAACGACAACTTGAATGAAGAAGAAAAAGAACTTATAAAAATTGCAATGTTTGCAAGTGAACCTATTCCATTTGACCCAATGGAACTTGCGTTACATCAAACCTATATTAATCATCATCAAACAGATGAAAGGAAAAATTACATACTTGTACACGAATACCCGTTGAGTGGCAAACCGCCTATGATGACACATATATTTCAAGATAAAAAAGGAAATAGAATAATAGCAACCAAAGGTGCACCTGAAGCATTAATAAAGGTATCGACATTAAGCCCCGCTGAAATTCAACAAATATATAATGCCATTCATCAACTAACAAATGATGGATTTAGAGTGCTGGGTGTTGGTATATCGGGTTTGGAAGGAGAAAATTATCCCCAAAAACAACAAGATTTGCCATTTGAATTTAAAGGCATTGTTGCCTTTTACGACCCTCCAAAAAAAAACATTCAAAAAGTTTTACAAAATTTTTATGCCGCAGGCATTGCCGTAAAAATTATAACAGGTGATAATACAGCGACTACTGTAGCTATTGCAAAACAAATTGGATTTAAAGATTACGAGAAAACTATTACAGGCGATGAGTTAATGAAATTAAATGATAATGAATTAAAACATTGCGTTATGAATACATCTATTTTTACCCGTATGTTTCCCGAAGCCAAACTAAAAATAATTAATGCTTTAAAATCTAATAATCAAATAGTAGCCATGACAGGCGATGGTGTGAATGATGGACCAGCCTTGAAAGCAGCACATATTGGTATTGCAATGGGCAAAAAAGGAACAGAAATAGCTAAGCAAGCCGCATCGTTGATTTTATTGGAAGATGATTTGTCTAAAATGGTTCATGCGGTAGCAATGGGCAGAAAAATTTATACCAACCTCAAAAAGGCAATTCAATACATAATATCCATTCACATCTCTATAATCTTAACGGTCTTTATTCCTTTAGCTTTAGGATGGATTTATCCCAATATATTTTCACCCATCCACATTCTATTTTTAGAAATAATAATGGGACCAACCTGTTCTATTATTTATGAAAATGAACCGATGGAGAAAAATACGATGTTGCAGAAACCTAAGGCATTGACAACTACTTTCTTTAATTGGAAGGAACTTTCTACAAGCATTATACAAGGGTTAGTGATAGCCGCAGGAATTTTATGTGTTTACCAGCTTTCTGTTATGAATGGTTATGATGAAGCATTGACTAGGACAATGACTTTTACAGTTTTAATAGCCTCAAATATCTTCTTGACTTTAATAAATCGTTCTTTTTATTATTCCATATTTACCACATTATTTTATAAGAATACTATGGTTTTATTTATCATTTTTATAACCATAGCTATTGTAGGACTTTTACTTTATGTAAAACCTTTGACAGTTTTTTTTGAATTTGAGGCATTGAATTCCACTCAATTATCAACTTGTATTGCAATTGGTTTCATTTCAGTAATTTGGTTTGAAATTATAAAATTGATTAAAAGAACAAAAATAAATACAGACAAAAAGGGCAGCAGATAGCATGGTGCGGCAGAAGTGCTGAATTGAGCATTTGGAATTCTATTGAATTTTAATTCTAAAAATCCCCTCATACCAATCTTTTTCCTTTAGCAATTATCAAAAAAATAACAAATTGATAAAACTCTCACGTTGAGTATGCCCCAAAAATCTTTTTTGATACACTCGTAATTTTGTAAAATTTGATTATCGAGAGGTTTAAAATGCAATATTTCTATAAAAAAGAATTTTTAGACATTCTCTTTCATTACAAAAAAATATTCCAAAAAATGAATAAAATTTAAAAATTAAGAGCCTTCTTGCAGACACTATATACTTTTTGAATACAGTTTTTTTATTTTGCTCTGTTATTTTATTGTTTTTTCAGATATAAGTTTTCCATCGAGAGAGTATGTTTTATAAATTCGCTTTTTATCTACCAAAAAGGATTCTGACTTTTTATTTCCATTAGGATAATAGAGTATATAATCCCCATTTTGTTCCCCATTTATATACAGAATTTCTGATTTTTTAATTCCATTTTGATAGAAAGATTCAGTCATTCCTTCTTGTATTCCGTTTTTATAGGGGATACTTTGTTTAAGATTGCCATTTTCATAAAATTCTTTCACACATCCTTTGGGAGTTCCTTTTTCAAAAACACTATATGTCTTTATTTTAGTGGAATCTTCGTAATAAGTAATAATTTCTCCGTGCAGAGTATCATTTACAAAAGATGCTTTTTGCAATATTCCTCCGTATTCATAAAAAATATATGTCTGTCCTTGCTTTTTACCATTTGCATAGAAAGTTTTTCTTTGTAGTTTTCCATTATCATAGTAATTGGTGAACAGACCATTTTTTTTGCCACGGGTATAGTTTCCTATAAGAATACTCTTTCCATTTTTATGAAACAGGGTATAGATTCCTTCTATATCCGTGCTATCATCGGTGGCGATGGAGTATTCTTCTTTTTTCAAAGGAGGATTTTCTATATCAGCTGGGTAATAAGTTATTACTTTTTTTTGACTATATCCATAATAAGAGGAGGATAATAGAAAATAAAAAATGAATATTTTTGCTTTGAACAAAGGAGGGGGACTAGAGGATACATTGCTTAGAACCATTTCATTTTTTTCATAAAGAGAAACGAAGCAAAAGCAAATGCTCCCATAATAAAGCATAAAAGATAGAAAGCGGAGCTATCGTGTATATAAGGGATAAAATCAAAATTCATTCCATAAATACCCGTTATAAAAGTAAGGGGGATAAATATACCTGATAAGATGGTAAGTGCTTTCATAATGCGGTTCGTTTCGTTATTGAGGTTGGCATTATTGAGGTCCATAAGGTCTTTCAGAATATCTCGTGCTGTATTGAAGTGAGAAATAATATGGTCTAAATCATTGGATATATCTGTAAAATAATTTACAGATGTTTTATTAATAAATGAGACGGCTTCTATCCTAAATTTATTGACGGCATCCCGAGTGGGCAAAGTATATTTTCTTAATATATTTATTTCTTTTTTTATTTCCATTATACTTTCTACTGCCTTTGGAGTATGAGGATTTTGGACTAAATTATTCTCAATTCTTTCCATTTTATCGCGTAGATGCTCCATAGTAGAAAAGTAATGGGAAACAATGCTATTGAGAATTTGGTAAAAAAGGTAGTCGGCTTTGTATTTTCGGGTTAATCCTTTTCCTATTGATATTCTTTCTCTGAGTATTTCAAAAACATCCCCTTCTAAACCTTCTTGAAAAGTAATAATGGTATTATTGCCTATAACAATGCTTAAATGTTCTACTTCTATTGTTTCTGTTGCTGCATTATAGGAAAGCATTTTTACGGTAAAGAAAATATGGTTTTGAAATTGTTCATACCGAGGAAGGTGGTCTAAATTGAGTATATCTTCTACAATAAGAGGGTGTATATCAAAAAAATTAGCGGCTTCTTCCACAACTTCTTTTTTGGTAGTTTCTATGTCTATCCAATTTACAAAATCAGGTTTTATAAGATTAAATGCTTCCATTGGGGAGATAGAAGAAAAAGATTTGTGGTCTTTTTCATTGTACTGGATTAACGATATCATAATTATATATAATAAAGTGGACTGGTTATTGTAAGTAATATATTTTTAATAGCAATAGGTTATATTTTTTACTTTTTCATAAAACTAAAAATTATAAAGAATAGTAAAGAATTGCATTTTTATAGTGATAAAATAGATTCATTTATGATTATTTTCATATGATTTTTCACTTAAAACTTCATTTGTTTCTATAATACTCACAAAAAGAAATAGGAGCGTATTGCTACACTCCTATTTTTTATCTAAATAACAGTAAAAAAAATCTAAAATTTATAAACTACCTGTGCTTGGAAGGTAGTTCCTAATTGGCTAAAATGTGAACCATCGTAAGTGGTAACGGGGTATCTCCCATTAAAAGTAATATCATTTACAAGTTTGTTTTTTATGGTACCGTCATTAAGAGCTGCTTTCCCAACATCAGTAAGACCTACTAATTCATACTTGGGTAGGACATTAAGTAGGTTTTGGACAGTGAAAGAAGCACTCAATTTGCTGGTAAATTGAAACATAAACCCTAAATCGGTGACTACTCTTGGTTGAAATTGAGTTTCTATATCTGTAATATACTTTCCTAGATCTGCGTTTCTGAATTTTACAGGTCCAAAAAGAGTATTATTGAGGTTGATACTGAATTTCTTTATTGTCCAATCTAATCCTAATATAAACTTATACTGAGGTCTGCTGGTAAAGGTAAGTGCTTCTACCGTAGCATTACTGATACTTGCAGATTTTCCGTTTATATCTTTTTGAGATTTGATTTTTTCAGGGGTTGCTGCCTCTTCGTTTAATTTATTTTCTATGAGGTAGTTTCCTGCAAAATTTATTCCCAATTTAGTAGAACCTAAAGATATATTTTTATAACTTGCTACTATATCTACTCCCTGTGTGGTGGTATTATATCCGTTCACAAAAAAACTTATGCCCGAAGTCCCTGCTTGGTTTAATAAAGTTGCAAGTGCTGATGCATCTCCTGGATTTTGAATCTGTGCACTGTATAAAATTCTATCCGTAATCGTAATATAATAATAGTCTAAGGTAATGGAAAAATCTCTATTAGGGTTGATTCCTACTCCTCCCGTGAGATTCAAAGATTGTTCGGGCTTGAGTTTTGGAATTCCTAATATTGATGCTTCTCTACTATAGTTATTTGCTAAACCTGTGATAACTATATCGCTTCCTTGAAAAGATGCTTGGTTCAGAGAAAGATTAAATTGGTGAAGAGTGGGTGCTCTAAATCCCGTAGAAACAGAACCTCTGAGAGTTAATACATTGGCTATTTTGTATCGGGCATTAGCACGCCAAACAAAAGCAGAACCAAAGTCGCTATAATTCTCTATTCTTGCTGTTCCGCCTAATAATAAATCCTTTGTAATATCCCAAGTAAGGTCTACGTATGCTCCTATGTTATAACGCGATGCTTTGATGGCGTTTCTTTTATTAAAACCAGGGAATGAATTAGAACCTTGTCCATTATAAGATGATTCGTCTCCTTCTATTATTTGATACGTTTCTGTTCTTAACTCAGAGCCAAATCCTATATGAAGGTTAGAAACTATATTTTTAGAAATATCTATATTACCTACTATATGGTCAAAAGCAAATCCTCCTGGTTTGAAAGATACGGGGCTTTTTTCTCTTAGATCATGGTTTACAGTGTTATTTACGGTAAATAACATTCTATTGCCACCTACGGTAAAACTAATATCATGCTTCCATCCATTTTTCAGGGTTTTGATACCTAATGTTCCATTATAATCATTCAGATCCCCTTCAAAAGTAGGATGATATCCTTCATAACCATTATAAATAGCATTAGCATCCCCTGTATAATTGGTAGGGTCAGATACTCTATCGCTTAATAACCCATAATCTTTTTTCCAATAAGGAACACGGTAGTTTGCATGGCTAATTGCTTTTCTATAGACGTATGCTGCATTAAAATAGACATCTGTTTTTTCTCCTAAAGGTATGCCTCCATTTACTAAAAATTTAGCAGAAGTGTTATCAGGTTGTTCATTTCTATTACGTCCATCGGGATATTTTGCTAAAAATTTCTTAATAAGAGCTGTTGTTGCGGGTGTGTCATCTCCAAATCCGTTAGAACTTGCTTCATAATTTGCATCTACTGTTCCTGGTCTATTAGAAGATGTTTGTTTGGTAAAAGAAATATGATAATTAAAATATCCTTTATTTCCAAAATTAGCACCGCTGTTGAGATTTACACCTAATAAAGCACCATCTCCTTGATGAGTGAGTCCCATATTAAGTTTTACATCACTGTATTCAAATTTATCTTTGAGTATGATATTCATAACACCTGCAATAGCATCAGAACCATACTGAGCAGATGCTCCATCTCTTAAAATTTCTACCCTTGCGATAGCATCAGAAGGGATAGCCGAAAGGTCTGCGCCTGTCTCACCTCTTCCAGGGGATGTTTGAGTATATACCAAAGAACTTAAATTTTTCCTTTTCCCATTAATAAGGATAAGGGTTCTACTTGGACCAAGGTTTCTTATCTCATAAGGATCTAAAAGAGAAGTTGCATCGTTTACCGGAGTATTTACGGTATTAAAAGATGGTATTCTATATTGGAGTGCCCTATCAAAGGAAACTTGTCCTGTAGTTTGCATCTCTTGAAACGTAATATTATCTATTGGTAGAGGGGTATCGGTAATTGTTCTTTCTGCACCACGACCGGTAGAAACTACTATTTCATCTAACTGACTCGTTGATGCCTCTAATTTTATTTCTAAATAATTAGATGCAGGAACAGCCACCTCCTGAGATGTATAAGATATATACGAAAATACTAATATAGGGTTTTCAATGGAACTTGCTATTTCTAACCTAAAATTTCCATCTAAATCTGTAGTAGTACCGACGCTTGTACCTTGAACTATAATATTAACAGCAGGGATAGGGCTACCGTCACCAGCATCCTGAACCTTTCCTGTTACTACTCTTTGTGCAATTCCATTGAAAGAAATACAAAAGAGCATTACTAAACATAAAAGTAAATTGTTTTTCATTATAATTTTAATTAAGTAAATAATAATTTATATAGTACTAAAAAATGCAATTAAAACTCTTTTTCTTTTTTTTTATTTTTTACACAAAATAAAAATGTTTTTTTATCATTTTCAAACCAAAAAACACTTATTTTATAAAAATAAAATATAAAATCTTCTTTTCTCAGATTTTATAGTAGATAAAGAACACCACAAAAGGCACTTTTGATAGATCTGTATTTTGTAACTCTTTGGTTATCAATAGATTTTAAAATTCAATATTGATTTATGTAAAAAAGATTCAAGTTTTTTATGAAAAAATAGGATATTTTTTCTATTGGGAAGTGATAACCCAAAATGGAGTCATTTAAATAGAAAAAGTTCTATTTTATTTTGTAGTGCTTTGTGGAGCTTTATGAAATAGTTTTTTTATTTTTACAATTTCACAAAAGATACAAAGAATACATAAAAACCCAAAAAAAAGATAGAGGGTCTCGTTGTCTCTGTTATGATGCTTCTCTTTTCTAAGGATAAAAGCGGTATATTTGTTTTCTAAATTTCTACTTTATTCATATTCTATTTTAATATGAAAAAATATATAACATTATGTTTTAAATAGTTAAAAACACATATTGTAAGCAATAAAAAACATAGAAAAATGAAAACAGAATGTAAAAAATGCGAAAAATTTATTTTTTGTGTTAAAATTATGAAAAAGAGTAAAGTATTTTCGTATATTCTTTCCATTTCAAAATAATAAAAATAATTTTTTAGAACTCAACCAAATACATTATAATTAATATTAATGAAACAAAAAAAATATATTGTATATATACTTATAATATTGTTATTTAATTCCTGCTTAAATAATAACGAAGGAGCAGATACCAAAGATGTTTTTATAAAATATTATACAACCCATAAAAAATGTAAGGCGGTAGATTTCATAATTTCCCAAGACAATAAATATATTTTATTGGGAACGACTACTGAAGAATCATCTGGTAAAGCACTCGAAGGAATATTATTAATAATTACAAATGATGATGGGAATGAAGTATCTGGTACAGTTCTTTACCATAAAAAAGAAGAAAGGAGCAACAATTCTAGAGATTCTAAAGATGTTCCTTCTAAAATAATAGAAACCAAAGACAAAAAAGGATATATAATACTTTCTCATATACAATATAATGAAGATGAAAGCAGCATAGTTATTTGGAAACTTGATAAGAACTTCAAAGAAGAAAATATTATTGAAATAACAACGGGACAAAGCACACAACAAGGAACTCCCATCAAAGATATAGCAACGGATATTATAGAAACAGAAACACCAAACGAATTTATTATTACAGGTTATACAAATAATATAGTAGCCCAAAAAGAATATAATAACAACGAAGATTTTGAAGATGTATTAGAAATCGTATTGAACATAAAAGGAACAAACAGTGTTAATAAATATGATACGTCTCAATATAAAGTAGACATCACATGGAGAGGTGAAGGAAAAGAAGATAAAGCAATATCTACTATTTATAAAAAAAATGGTAGAATACTTGTTTTTGGAAATACAAAAAGTTACAGAAACGTTAACAGTAATTCAAATATCTTTTATTATGATGTTATTGCAAAAAACAATCCTTCCATCGGAAGATATATTTTTGAAACGGGAGCTAATGCACAAATGAATAGTGTTTATGAAATAGCAGAAAATAATTATCTTATATTTGGGAATATAGACACTACGGGTAAAACATCCAAAATACCATTCATTTTAAGTACTCAAACGGGAATATTTACAATTATAAACACTTTTAAAGGAAATGGGTACTTTGAAATAAAAAGTACTTTAAAAACACTCGATGAGAATTATATACTTGCAGGAAATTATACAACCCCTTCTCAAAGTAATGAGAAAAAACAGATGAGTTTTTTTAAAGTAGACCCTATGGGAAATGTTCATGTATCTTTTATATCCTATACAAATGAAGCAACAACAAATAAAATAGTAGCAACCCCAAAATTTTTATTTGGAAATGAAGGGGAAGATGAATTTACAAAGGTTAAAGAAACGCATGACCAAAAGATATTATTATTAGGAACATTTGACTATGGGAATGAAAATACCATAATAGTGCTTATAAAAACAAACCGTTACGGAGATTTTATAAAATAAACATGAAAACATATAAATTTTTTATTCAATATAATAAAAACAACTAAGAGAATATGGGATTATTTGATTTTTTTACCAGTAATATCGCAATAGATTTAGGAACTGCGAATACTCTTATAATGCATAAAAACATTATTGTAGTAGATGAGCCTTCCATTATCGCAATAGATAAAAACACCAACACACTTATAACTGTTGGAAAAGCAGCAATGCTCATGCATGAGAAAACTCATGACAACATTAAAACTATAAGACCTTTAAAAGACGGAGTAATAGCTGATTTTTATGCAGCAGAACTCATGATAAGAGGAATGATAAAACTTATTTACAAAGGAAATGATCCTTTCTTTTCTTTATTTCATAATCATAAAATGGCTATCTGTATCCCATCAGGTATTACTGAAGTGGAAAAACGTGCTGTAAGAGATTCTGCAGAACGCGCTGGCGCTAAAGAAGTATATATGATACATGAACCCATCGCCGCAGCAATAGGTATTGGAATAGAAATAGATCAACCCATAGGAAACATGATAGTAGATATTGGAGGTGGAACATCGGAAATAGCTGTTATAGCTCTCTCAGGAATTGTCTGCGACCAGTCCATACGAATAGCAGGCGACGCTATGAACAAAGATATTTTAGATTATGTAAGAAGGCAACATAACCTACTCATAGGGGAAAAAACCGCAGAAAAAATAAAAACAGAAATAGGATCTGCCATAGCAGAACTAACAGAAAACATACCACCTGACTATGAAGTAAGAGGACGAGATTTAATGACAGGAATCCCTAAAGTAATAAAAATGTCTTATACCGAAGCCGCATTCGCATTAGATAAGTCCGTAACAAAAATAGAAGAAGCCATCATAAAAGCATTAGAAATGTCTCCACCCGAACTCTCATCGGATATATACGAAAGAGGTATATATCTCACCGGAGGAGGAGCTTTGTTAAGAGGACTAGATAAAAGAATAGCCAATAAAACAAAATTAAAAGTTATGGTTGCAGACGATCCTTTAAGGGCAGTAGTAAGAGGGACAGGGGAAGCCATCAAAAATTTTTCTAAATATAAAAGTATTTTTGTAAATTAATATATTGAATCAGTGATTTTATTAACTAAAATACCATAATAATTTCATAATCTAAATCCAACCTCATACATGCAAAGCTTAGAATACTTATTCCAAAAAATAGGTCAACTAAAAGTACTTATCATAGGGGATGTAATGCTGGATTCATATATTTATGGTACCATAACACGCATATCACCCGAAGCACCCATTCCCATAGTAAATATCACACATGAAGAAAAAAGATTAGGTGGCGCAGCAAACGTAGCATTTAATATACAAGCTCTAGGGGCTACCCCCCTTCTTTGTGGTTTTGTAGGAAAAGATGAAGCAGGCAACTCTTTTCTTAATATTCTAAAAAAAAAAAAAATAAATAATACCTTTATTATCACAAGTAATAAAAGACCCACTACCATAAAAACCAGAATAATATCTTCTTCTCAACACGTACTCAGAATGGATAGCGAAACAGATAATCTATTAGATAAAGATGAAGAACATTTGCTATTAGAAAAACTAAAAATACTCATACCAATGGCAAATGTTATAATTTTTCAGGACTATGATAAAGGTGTTTTAAATCAAAAAATAATAGAATACGTTATCACAGAAGCAGAAAAAAGAAATATCCCCGTAACCGCCGATCCTAAAAATAGAAACTTTTCTTTCTACAAAAAAATTACCCTATTCAAACCCAACCTCAAAGAAATGAAAGAAGGATTGGGAATAAAATTTGATGCGAAAAATCTTTTTGATTTAGAAAAACACACAAGAACGCTTCTCGAAAAAATGCAAATAAAAAAAGCTATGATCACTCTCTCTGAGAATGGAATTTGCATTTGTGATAAACATAATTTTTACCATTACCCCGCACACCTCAGAAAAATATCTGACGTATCAGGAGCAGGTGATACTGTGATTAGTATTGCATCCTTATGTGAAGCTCTCTCAATAAATATGAAAACAACAGCACAATTATCTAATTTAGGTGGAGGACTAGTTTGCGAATCTCCAGGGGTAGTTCCCGTAGAAAAACAAAAATTTATAGAAGAAATAGAAAAACAAAATTTTACAACCAACTTATTTTAAATAAAGTACAGGATAACCTCACCAAAAAATAATTATTCTGTAATCATCCTATTTTTGTAACTATTTAGATACTACAGTTAATTTTTAGATTTTTTATTTCAAAAACTCATATTCATACACTTTCGGTTCTATTTTTTTTGCAAGCTGTTTTAATGTTTCTCTCAGTTCGCCGATTAACTTCGTATAGGTCTCGTCATCACTCTTACTATTCATTTTGCCTGCTCCATTTCTTTTTTGAAAATGTTCTCTTATATCATACAGAGAGACATTTACATTACAATTGGGTTGCGTATGATAGTATTTCCAAAGCTCTCTCCCCGCATCAAAAACCGCTTTTGCCTCTTGCGAAAAGACAAGTGGTGTTTTCCGGTGACTTGGAGAATCTAACAAACTCCCATTTGTTTCTGCTTTGCATGTACCACTGATGAACTTACTCATAAAATTACTTTCAAATTTCTCTTGAGCATTTACTTCTTGTTCGGTAAAGGGTATCCAATTATTTATTCCTTCTTTTGAACTTATTTTATTTTGTCCATGGAATAAAATAAAAGCCAAACAATCATTTTGAAATTCTGTATCCTTTTCCCAACCATCATTTGGATATAAAAATTGGTCGCGATCGTTGAGCCAAGTAGCTTTTATACAATGGCGAATGGAAACGTAAATAGCAAATGGAATTAGGTTTTCGTGGGTTATACTATATTTTGTTGCATTATTTGATACTCCATTTTTATTGATTTTGTATTTATTACTTATTAATAAATAAATATTATTTTGAAAATCAGGTCCATTGTTACCCGTATAACCAATTACTTCATTTTTGTTTTTTAATCCATATTTATTTATCCATTCTGTAATTCTTTTCGTTTTTTCTATAACAAAATTTTTCCTGCCAATATGTTTACCTTCCTTATTGTAAACATCTGTTTGCATCTGTTTAAAGTCAAGAGGTGTTTCTAAATGCCAAATTACAAATCCGATAGGAAAACCACCGTATACATTATCAAAAGTAATAGCAGGAACTATAAACCCTTTTTTGAATACGGGTTTGAAAACCATTCTAAATTTATCAAAACCATCACCATTTATATATTTTAAAGTACTGAAAGATGCTAATATACAATTAGGAATTTCTCTATAAACACGAATAAAAAATTGGGCATATAACTCTCTAATAGCTAAACCTAATTTATCTTTATATTTTTCCCAGATCTTACTTTGTGTAGCCACACTTGTTTTATTTTTTCTTTTGTCGGTTACAGATACATTTCCCGCCTCCGCATACGGCGGATTAATATATATAACCAATTTTTTACGCTTTTCAGGGTCGTTAATAATGTTTTGCAAGGGATCGGGAAGCTTACTAAAATCATCATTCAAAAAATCAAACTGAAACACATGCTTAGAGAGTAAATTTGCTCCATTAATAATTCTATCGTGCATCACATCTACATCTTGTTTATCCAAAGTAGAAGCCCAAATATTATACTTGTTGGTCAATCCTGTAAGTAAATTGCCCGTGCCTGCGGCACAATCCCAAATATAATACTCATCCTGCCAATTTACACCTAAAACATCTGCCAAATACTTTTGAGAGAGTTCTACCCAGATTTGTGGGGTGTAGAAACTTCCTTTTCTTTCCCGAACATCTTGGGGAACGAGCAAATCCCTTCGTTTTACAATATAATCCCGATATTCTTCTTTGGGAGGACGCTCATATTTATTCCAAAACTGCGTATGAGCTACTTGTTTGTCTGTAAAATTTGTCCTTGTGCTATTAAACATTCCTGCTTCGTTAATTTTTCTTTCTAATATATAATGGTTCTGTTCCAATAAAACAAACAATTTTTCTTTCAAGGTAATATTATCCTCCGAAATAAGGTCGGCAAGGTAAAAGTCCCCATCAATAATCCCGTGCTTTTTAGCAATTTCCCAATTTGCAGCAATGGTTGGCTTGACTGTTTGAAGCCATTTGTTATAAATAATCATAAAATTATTCTTATCAATTCGGGTTTTAGTAAGATGAGAAAGCCCCACAAAGAAATTATCTTTGATAAATTTCTTGAGTTCTTTATCATCGTTGAGGAAATAAAACAGAAGGGCTTTTTCATCAATAATTCCCTTTACTCTTTGATAAATGAGTTTAAATTCTCTTGTTTCATGATTGGAAGGTGCTACATTCCAATTAAAATCATTGATGTAAAAAACCTCATGTATATCGCTATAAGGAATAAAGGCAATTTTTTCTCCGTCAAATGCTCCTAACATGTGAGGAGGTAAATACTTATCAAAAGTTCTTGCTTTTCCAATGGTTAAAACGAGTTGGACGATGGACTTGTAAATATCAGACGAACCCTTTTTTGCTTCCGCCCACAAGAATGATTCTGTTTCAAATAATCCTTTTTGACTCTCATTCCTACGAACGCAAAAATCTACATTCCCAATTATTTCACGGTAATTATATAACAAAAAATAATCATTACCTACTGTGTTTTTTAGTTCTTCTTCTTTTATATTTTGATATTTCATAATGTAATTACGTTTTATTTTACAAAAGATATTTCAAAGACATTATTTCTAAAAAGATACACAGCAGAGCAATTATAATACAATACTGCCAAAGTTCCGTTCCCTGCCTTGCCGTATCCAAATCTTCCGAAAACCTTTCGGGAGAATCTTCATAAAAAAACTGTTTATATTTGATATTTTGAAAAGCAGAGACAAGCGTTTCTTCTGTAGTTTCTACAAATAAAGATTCCGCTTTACTGATATTGAAAGAGAAAGATCCCACTATTTTTGTATCTTCCAAAAGGTCGTAATTACCTGGTTTTATAAGCAATTTGGGTATATCAAAATAAATTTTATTGCCATCTATTCTCTGATTGGGAATGATTATATTATCATTATTTTTGAATTTATAATGTTTATCCAAAACAAGAGAATCTTTATAATAAGAGCATTGATTCTCTTCTATTCTGTAAGAAAGATTCTGATTTGTTTTTTTACTTCTAAAAGCAATTTTATAAAAAACCGGGACAAACAGAGCGTGGTTCATTAACTGATTATATTTTTCTTGAAAGGGAGTAGTAAAAAGGTAGAGATTGTCATTGACTTGGGTTAAAAAAGAATCTCCTGACTTACAGGCAAGGAGTGTTTTCCCTTTTTGTAAAAAAACAAAGAATGGATACACTTGCGGAAAAGATGTAATCTCTGCACTTGCCGTCTCCACTATATCTCTAAAAAAAGGAATGGAAAAATCGGGTTTTGATAACTCTATGAGTTCCATGAGAGCATTATTTTTTTTGAGGTCAAAGATTGTGTTTTTTAAGGACAAAGTATCTGTCCTTTCAGAAGGGATAAAAACAACATTCCCCCCACGTGCCAGAAACGTTTCTATATTTCTAAAAAGCACACTTTCACTGCCTCGCAATTCGTTCAATATAAGCAAGTCCGTTGCTTCCATCTGCGAGTAATCTACTTCATTTTTATGAAATTGCTGAAACTGAAAGAGTTCTCTATTCCCCAACACCTTGTTGATATAATCGGAGGAATTATCATCTCTTATCTCTATAATTTTTATTTTCTCCGTTTTATGTAAGGAAAAATTAAATTCGTTATCAAAGACCATCGGGTAGTCCTCTATCGTAACCTTTCCCTTATTGTATTCGGACAATGGCATATTGAGAGTCAAAATAATATTTTTCTTTGCATTCGGCTCCACATCTATATTGGTTGCCATCACCTGCGTTTCATTGATTATGATTTTTACAGGCACGTTAAACTGTGGCTCGCTCCCCGAATACCCAAATGTAATAACCAATTTATTGCTGTAATTATCAAATAAGTAAGGGTTTTCCAAGAAAAGCGAATCTACAAAAATATTACTCTTTCCCGCAGGCGTAGATTTGATAAAAAAATACCTATTTATAGTATCCTTCTTTTCGTTATTTCCAAACGCCTGCTGAAAATCTGATAGCAAATAAATGTCTTTTGGCAAGGCATCAACTCTCTGCAAAAGTTTTTGCATCACCTCCCCATAATTCCTTTCTATAAAAGCATATGGTATCTTGTTCACGGTTTCTAAAGCATTTTTTTTATTTTGAGAATATTCCGATGCGGAATGGAATTCATTTGTAAGGATTTTGAATTGCGTGGCATCGGGATATTTTTTAATAATTTGCTCCGCAATGGCAAGCGAATTGTCTAACATAGCAATGTCCTGTGCCGTAGGGACGCTCATACTCAAAGAATTATCTATATAAAGAAGTACGGAGTTATGGAACAAGACGTCTTTATGAATGGGGATGAAGGGCTGTGTAAAGGCAGAGATGAGAAAGAAGAGTGTCAGTACTCGCAAGAAGAGGGTTATGAAATGCTTAATCTTTAATCTTTGAGAACTCTTGGTGCTTATGTTTTTCAAGAAATCTACTTGGGAAAAATATATCTTTTTTGCCTTTCGCATGTGAAAAAGATGGATAATGATTGGTATTGAAATGGCAAAAAGTGCAAAAAATATCTGCGGATAGAGAAACTGCATAGTTTTATGAGTAAGTGAATGTATTATGTATTTCTAAAAGAAAATAAGTATAATACATTTTTTATAAAAAATAACCCATTTACGCATTACTATCTTTTATTTTTGCTCTCTTGCTTTGCAGTTTTCTTTAAATGTGTAGTTATATAGTATCATAAAAAAATTACAACGGAAAGGAGTAGAAATGCACTGAATTCTGTAGCAGTTAATTCTACTTTTCATGTTTCTTTATAACCCCAAAGACACAAGGACGCAAAGGAAAATCGTTTTTTTAGAATCATCTCATCATTTTTTGAAAAGAGAAGTTTCACTAATTTACAACGCTGATTTAACAAAAATAAAAATAAGGTATGAAATTTTTATTATATTTTTCTACTTTTAGGATTTGAATTTTTAGAACCCTCTCTAAAGAAATTCCATTACTTTTTCTAATTCCATCCCGCGAGATGCTTTTATGAGAAAAAATGTATGTTGAAACTTTGTTTGTGATAAGAATGTTTGAAGTGCTTCTCTGCTTTCAAAATAATGACTCTTTTTCATTTGGTCTGAGGCGTGTTTCATATTTTTACCACAGAATAAAACGGTAATATTAGGTCTTTTTCCTATAAGATTCTGAAGCAGTTTTCCTATATTTTTATGTGCTTTCTGGGTATGTTCGCCCAGTTCAAACATATCACCTATTATATATACTTTTTTTGATGCTTCTATGGTCTTAAAATGAGAAAGAGCGGATTTCATAGAGTCGGGATTAGCATTATAAGCGTCTAATATAATGGTATTGGTGCCTTTTTGGATTACTTGTGAGCGATTATTTTCAAAAACAAAGTTCTTGAGAGCCTTTTCTATTTTTTCTCGGTCCACTTTCTCTAAATAACCAAACATAACAGCAATGGCAATATTATCCAGGTTATATTTTCCAAAGATATGAGTGGTAAAGGATTTTGTTCCTTCTATTTTAAGTACCAAAAACTGTGTCTTGCCTACAATTTTTATCTGCGGAAAACAATGTTTTGTCGGGAAAAGATACTTATGAGGATATGACTCATAGAAATTGCAAAGTTTTGTTTCTTTTTCGTTTATGAAAATGAATCTATTTTTGCTTATTACGTATTCATAGAGAGCTCTTTTTTCCTCAAAAACTCCTTCTATACTTCCCAATTGCTCCAAATGAGCGTGGGATATATTGGTAATAACGCCATCATCGGGGTCAGCTATTCTACAAAGTTCTGCTATATCTCCTGGTTTATTGGCACCCATTTCTATGACAGCTCTTTCGTGTTTGGGTTTCAATTGTAAAAGAGTAAGGGGGACTCCTATGTGATTGTTGAGATTTCCTTGTGTGGATAGGACGGAATATTTTTGAGAAAGAACGGCAGTTATAAGGTTTTTAGTGGTAGTTTTGCCATTTGAACCCGTAATGGCAATGACTCTTTTTCCCCATTTTTTTCTATGAATATGAGCAATATCTTGAAGGGTTTTCAAAGCATTTTCTACTAAAATATATCTTTCATCTTTTTGAAATTTGGCATCATCTATTATGCAATAGGATGCTCCTTTTTGAATAGCTTCTTCGGCAAAGGTATTACCATTAAAATTTTTTCCACTCAAACAAAAAAATAAAGAACCTTTTTGAAGAGTTCTTGTATCCGTGCTTATCCCCGTAGATGCTAAAAAAACATCATATATTGTTTGTGGTGTATGTATCATGGTTGAAACTTTTTATGTATTATAATAGGTTAACTTGTTTGCAAAAGAGGGATTTTTTTCTGAGCAAAAGAAAAACTTCCAAAGAGAACAGAAGAATATAATAGGTCACTTGTAAAAGTTGCCCAAAGAAATGGAATGGCTGCTATGTAACATTCTATTAATCCGAGTAAAGTTTTTGCATACATACCGCTCCCTACCCATACTCCAAAGTTAGAAACGAAGAAAAATAAAAACGTAGCGAGCAATGAACCTCCTAGAACACGCACTACATTTATTTTTTGAAATAGAAAAGCTGCTATAAAAATAATAAGTATATAGGCTATATATTGCCAATAGAAGCCGTCGTAGAAAAGTGTAAAAGTATTATTTTGCCCGTAGATAACATTGTTCATATAGATATCGCTTGCCCAAATAGCAAAGAGAGGAACAAAATATGCCTGCCATTTTTTTTCAAAATAAGCCGAACCAAATAAACAAACTGCTCCCACAGGTGTAAAATTCCATATATGTGGTACTATACGACTGCACATAACGAGAATTATACAGGTAGTTATTATTCCAAAACGAATATTAATTTTTTGATGTACCATTGTTTTTTATGAATTATTGTATGATTAAAAAATTGTTTTTATGTAATTTTATATAAATACATTTAATTTGATATTTTTAGTATGTTTTTAAATTTTATTTCAAAAAAATAATAAAAATCAAACAAATTTTTTCTTCTGCCAAAAGTATTTTTTAAGTATACACAACTTACACAATTATTATGAATAGTATAACAAATTTTAGATTAATGGTGATGATGTTTCTCCAGTATTTTATTTGGGGAGCGTGGTATGTAACAATGGGGACATACATGCGAGATCATCTAAGTTCTACGGGAGATCAAATTGGTTCTGCTTATATGTCTTTAGCTATAGCCACAATGATTTCTCCTTTTTTTATAGGGATGGTAGCTGATAGATTTTTTGCAGCACAAAAGTTAATGGGCATACTCCATATATTTGGAGGAATATTATTATTTTTAGCAACGCGTATTACGGATAACGATAGTTTTTATTGGGTAATATTATTGTATTCATTGATGTATACACCTACCATTGCCCTTTCTAATAGTGTGGCGTTCTATCAAATGTCTGATGCGGGAAAGCAATTTCCTTGGATACGTGTCTTTGGAACTATAGGTTGGATAGCCGCAGGAATATCTATAGACCAATTAGGGATAGGAAGTGGTAATGGTACTTTTACAATGGCATCTATGGCTTCCATTTTTTTAGGAATCTATAGTTTTGTGCTACCCAATACTCCTCCTCAATATGATAAAGAAGCGTCTCTTTCCAAATCAATAGGATTAGAAGGACTTGTTTTATTGAAAGATAAGGCATATCTTGTGTTTTTTATAGTAGCCATTTTGATATGTATTCCTCTTTCTTTTTATTATGGCTTTGCGAATACATTTTTGACAGAAGTTGGTTTAGAAAATGCTACCTCTAAAATGACAATAGGACAGGTCTCTGAGGCAGTTTTTATTGTAGCAATTCCTTTTTTATTCCATACCATAGGAGTTAAGAAAATGTTAGTATTAGGAATCGGAGCATGGGTTCTCAGATATGTATGTTTTGCTTATGGAAATACAACGGACTTTATATGGATGCTGTATGCGGGAATTATTCTGCATGGTATTTGTTATGATTTCTTTTTTGTAACCGGATATATGTATACAGAGCAAAAAGCGGGAGAAAAAATAAAAAATGCCGCACAAGGACTCTTTACTTTTGCTACTTATGGCTTAGGAATGGTCATCGGAACAAAATTATCAGGAATAACAGTAGATGCTTATACTACAAAAACTTTAGATGGGGCAGGAAATATTACCAATTCTATCATACATTGGGATTCTGTGTGGTTTATTCCGGCGGGAATAGGATTGGTAGTTTTGATGGGATTTATGATTTTTTTTCAAGAGAAGAAAAAGTAGTAAAGATATATTTTATGTTTTCTTTGTGACTTTTGTGTAACAATAAAAATAAAAACATATACCACAAAGTTCACAAAGAAAGCACAAAGTTATGCAAAATTAGATCGGATATGTTATAAAACAGAGCTGTTAATTATATCAAATAAAAAGGTGCTGGATAATCTTGCTGTTCTATTATCTATATCGAATTCGGGATTGAGCTCTGCAATATCTACACTGATTACTTTTTTTGTTTTTAGAACAGTTTTTATTATTTCTGATACTATGTGAGGATATAATCCTTGCACACAAGGGGCACTTACTCCCGGTGCAAAAGCAGAATCTATGGAGTCCATATCTATGGATAGATAGACGGCTTCGAATGGAGTAAGAGTTTCTTGGATATATTGCTGTATATTTTGAATGCTCATATTGAGTAAAGTTTGAGCTTCTAAAAAAGTGACTTCTTTATTTTTCACTTCTTGAAAAAGAGCTTTTGTATTAGCAAATCGTTGAATACCGAAGCAGTAATAGTGAAAATCTTCTTTTTTATTTTTCAAAAAATCGGATATTTGTAAGAATGAGGTTCCTGATGTGGGAGTGTTAGGGTCTTTTCTCATATCAAAATGAGCATCTATATTGAGTATAGCTAATTTTTTTCTTTTAATATGTGGATATATTCCTAAAAAGTTGCCATAAGCTATCTCATGTCCTCCACCGAGAAGTATGGGAAATATATTATTTTTTAAAAGAGTATCTACACAGTTTCCTAATAGTTCTTGACTCTCGGGTAGAATTCCATTATCACAAAATACATTCCCCGCATCAAATATTTTCACATTTGTATCGTAGTGCCAAGCAAGATTAGAAGCAAATTTTCTTATGATATTTGGTGCATGAGATGCTCCTATTCTTCCACGATTTCGACTTACTCCTTCATCACAACAAAACCCTAAAAAAGCTACGTTGGTAATGGCAAAATTAGTACCAGGAAATGATTCTTTATTTTCTATATCTATAAATTGAATACAGTTATGCCATCTGTATCCTAATTCTCCGTCATACACATCATATCTTCCTACCCAAATATTTTTTTCTGTTTTTTTATACATCTTTGTTTAATAATTTAAATCCCATTCTTCGTTTATTTGTTTTATGACGTGATGTGCTGTTAAATCATATTGGCAAGGGACTATAGATACATAGTTATTGATTATAGCCCATTCGTCATTGTCTTCGCCTTTATCATGGTTAACAAAATTTCCTATCATCCAAAAATAGGGCTTCCCATGCGGGTCAAATCTATTTTCAAATACTTCTTCCCAAGATGCATTTGCTTGCCTGCAAATTTTTATTCCTCTTATGGGTTCTTTTTGTTTGGGCGGAATATTAACATTGAGAGCTATTCCTTTGGAAATTCCTTTTTCTAATATTTGTCTTGCTATTAATAAAATAACATCTTCCGTGTGTGATAAATCTGCTTGAGAAGAAAAATCACAAAGAGAAAATCCTACAGATGGTATTCCTTGCATTGCTCCTTCAATAGCGGCTGACATAGTTCCGCTATAAAGAACACTTATAGAAGTATTAGTTCCATGATTTACTCCACTTACGATGAGGTCTATTTTTCTACCTTTTAAAACATAATGCTTTCCCATTTTAACACAATCTGCGGGTGTACCACTACATTTATATGCTTCTATATTTTCAAATATATCTTCTTGTTCTAAACGAAGTGTATTCCCGATTGTTATAGCATGTCCCATACCTGACTGGGGGCTATCGGGAGCTACTACTACTACGTCGCCCAATTGTTTCATCAATTCTATTAATTTTCTAATACCATGACTGGTAATACCATCATCATTGGTTACTAATATAAGTTTTTTTTTCATTTGTAATTGTATGCAAAATTATTTTATTTGTAACATATAACAGATATTATGGTAACATCGACATCTACTCTTCCCCGTTGAATTTTTTCAAGTGATAAACTCCCTTCTATACTATGTAAGTATTTACCGGGAGCAACTTTTTTTTCATAAGATTCGGTATGTTGGTATTCTTTTATATCTATATTGATATCTCTTTCTTTTTCAAATCTATATTCTTGTTCCCCATGATGTAGTATAGTAGAGTAATACTTTATAGCATTTCTATCATTTCCAAGAATTATATACTGTATGTGTATGAGAGAATCGGTTATAATAATACTTGCAGGGGGAGAACAAATAGAGACAAAAGGAGAGAACGGACCACACAGGGGGGCTTCTAATCTATGCCAATCTAATAATAAATTATTTGGATGATTATTAAACCCGAGTAGACCACCCGCCTCTAACTTACTCTCTTTTAAGGTATTTCCAAATACTACACAAGGGTGCTGTGCCTTTACATACAATACAACTCCAAAAAACAATACTAATATTTTTATCATTGTAATCAATATTTAATTAAAAAAATCCATTGTATATTTCAAGAATTATAATTAACTCACATTACGCAAAAGCAAAAATATAATAAAAATTCATACCTTTAACATTTGAGTCCTCCCCGAACGAACGCTCAATTTGATAAGTTTATAACTTTGTAAAATTTGATTATCAATAGTTTTGAAACT
>JASGCU010000013.1:19827-36728 GCA_030053935.1 Chitinophagaceae bacterium | reverse complement strand
ATATTACCAATGGCAATACAATGGGCGAACACATAGGTTCGCCCCTACATCGGGTGGTGCAATGGTTGAAAACGATGACAACGAATGAATATATTCGTGGAGTGAAAACGTTGGGTTGGCAACCGTTCAACGGTAAATTATGGCAACGCAATTATTGGGAACATATCATACGCAACGAAAACGATTACCTGCGTATCGCAGAATATATAATTAACAATCCCCTTACAATGGGACAACGATAAATTGAAATCATAATGGCAACCTATAAAACCATAGCAGAATCTAACAACTTCATCGTCTTAGATAATTTCACCAAACATTTGAAGGTAAGTGAACCACTTGCTGTTTATCAAACAGAAGCAGCACTCGAAAATGAATTTATTCAAGATTTAAGAAATCAAGGTTATGAATACCGATCTTTAAAAACGTATCAAGAAATGTTGACAAACGCAAGAATACAACTGCAAACGCTCAACAATATGACATTTTTAGATAGTGAATGGACTCGTTTTGTAGAAGAGTATTTAGATAAACCCAGCGACAACCTTGTAGAAAAAACAAGAAAAATACACGACAATTATATTTATGATTTTAAGTTTGATGATGGTCATATTCAAAACATCTACTTGGTTGACAAAAAGAATATCATCCGAAATAAAGTACAGGTAATTTCACAATTTGAACAGAAAGGAACACATTCCAATCGCTACGATGTGACCATTCTTGTAAATGGATTGCCGTTGGTGCAGGTAGAACTAAAAAAACGTGGAGTTGCTATCCGTGAAGCTTTTAACCAGGTCCATCGTTATACAAAAGAGAGTTTAAATAGCAGTAATTCACTTTTTAAATATTTACAGATTTTTGTTATTTCAAATGGAACCGACAGTCGATATTTTGCAAATACCATTGAGCGAAATAAAAACAGCTTTGATTTTACGATGAACTGGGCAAAGGCAGACAATACACTGATTAAAGACCTCAAGGATTTTACGGCTACATTTTTTCAAAAACATACGCTTTTAAATGTGCTATTAACGTATTCGGTTTTTGATACAAGTAATACATTACTTGTGATGCGGCCTTATCAAATTGCTGCAACAGAAAGAATGTTATGGAAAATTGACAGTTCTTATCAAGGCAAGAAATGGTCTGACATTGAAGGTGGTGGTTATATATGGCATACTACAGGTTCGGGTAAAACTCTGACAAGTTTTAAAGCAGCAAGATTAGCTACCCAACTTGACTTTATCGATAAAGTTTTCTTTGTAGTTGACCGGAAAGACTTGGACTTTCAAACAATGAAAGAATATCAAAGATTTTCTCCCGATAGTGTAAACGGTTCTGACAGCACAGCAGGTTTAAAGAGAAATATTGAAAAGGAGGATAATAAGATTATTGTAACAACTATACAAAAATTGAACAACCTTATGAAAAGTGAGAGTGATTTAGCTATTTACCAAAAGCAAGTCGTTTTCATTTTTGATGAAGCACATCGTTCTCAATTTGGTGAAGCTCAAAAGAATTTGAGAAAGAAGTTTAAAAAGTACTATCAATTCGGTTTTACAGGAACACCAATCTTCGTACAAAATGCGTTAGGGGCAGAAACTACAGCAAGTGTTTTTGGTCGAGAATTACACTCTTATGTAATTACGGATGCTATTAGAGATGAAAAAGTTCTGAAATTCAAAGTTGACTACAATGATGTTAGACCTCAGTTTAAGCGTATTGAAACTGAAATAGATGAGCAAAAATTAAGTGCAGTAGAAAATAAAAATCCATTGCTTCACCCAGAACGCATCAAAAAAATTTCTCATTATATTTTGCAGAATTTCAGAATAAAAACACACAGAAATCAAGGAAGTAACAAAGGCTTTAATGCCATGTTTGCGGTAAGTAGTGTGGATGCCGCAAAATGTTATTACGAGGAGCTGAACAATTTGCAAAAACAGAGCGATAAACCTTTAAAGATTGCGACAATATTCTCCTTTGCAGCCAATGAAGAACAAAGTGCAATCGGTGAAATTCTCGATGAAAGTTTTGAACCTTCTGCAATGGATAGTACCTCTAAAGAGTTTTTAACGAAAGCAATCAATGACTATAACTCAATGTTCAGAACCAGTTATGGTGTTGACAGCCATGAATTTCAAAATTATTATCGTGACCTTGCCAACCGCGTTAAGAACAAAGAGATTGACTTAATTATTGTAGTTGGTATGTTCCTTACTGGCTTTGATGCACCTACACTAAATACTTTGTTTGTCGATAAGAATTTGCGTTACCACGGTTTAATTCAAGCCTTCTCGCGTACAAATAGAATTTTTGATGCCACAAAAACCTTTGGCAATATTATAACATTCCGTAATCTAGAAAAAGCAACTATTGATGCAATCACGCTTTTCGGTGACAGCAACACCAAAAATGTGGTTCTTGAAAAGAGCTACAAAGAATATCTTGAAGGCTTTACAGACATTGTTACAGGCGAAGCCCGCAGAGGTTACATTGAAGTTGTAAAGGACTTAAATCAGAAGTTCCCCAATCCTGAGGAAATTGTTACAGAAAAGGACAAAAAAGAATTTTCAAAGTTATTTGGAGAATACCTACGTGTTGAAAACATACTACAGAATTACGATGAATTTAATAACCTTAAAGCATTTCAAACGATAGATAAAAACGATGCTGACGCTATTGAAGCGTTTAAAAAGGAGCATTTTGTAACGGATGAAGATATTGCCACAATGCAAAAGATTGATTTGCTGAAGGAGCGGACTATTCAGGATTATCGTTCTACCTACAATGATATTAGAGACTGGTTAAGACGGGAGAAAAGCGGTAAAGAAAAAGAAGAATCGACAATCGACTGGGACGATGTAGTGTTTGAAGTTGACTTGTTAAAATCACAAGAGATAAATCTTGATTATATTCTTGAATTAATTTTTGAGCATAACAAAAAAACAAAGGACAAAGCTACTTTAATTGAGGAAATCCGTAGAGTTATTCGTGCCAGTGTTGGCAACAGAGCAAAGGAGAGTTTGGTAATTGATTTTATTAATGAAACAGACCTTGATACGCTACATGATAAAGCAAATGTCATAGATTCATTTTTTGTATTTGCTCAAAACAAACAGAAAGCAGAAACATTGGCGTTAATCACAGAAGAAAATCTGAATGAAGATGCAGCGAAGCGATACATAACAACCTCTTTGAAGCGAGAATATGCAAGTGAAAATGGCACAGAACTGAATGCACTTTTACCAAAAATGAGTCCTTTAAATCCTCAATATTTGGCTAAAAAACAAAGTGTATTTCAAAAGCTTGTTTCGTTTGTAGAGAAGTTTAAAGGCGTTGGTGGACAACTATAAATAATGACAAAGGAAGAAAAATGAATACCCAGCCCAACAGCCACACACATTGCTAAGCCGCACAGACCAAAGCTTGGCAAAAAGCTTGTCTGCCCCTGACAATATTGAATTAAAAAGATCTTCCCTCCTTTCTGAAAATAAAAAATTCACAACCGCACAGACCGACATGATAAAAACAGTGAAACGTAGTATTGACAATGGTTTGCAAAGCCGAACGCCATCCTATACAGCACCTACAAAAAATTGGCGGCTCAGTGCTTCGTATGACGGTTTTGTGCAGGTTCAACAGTAGGAATCCTATTTGAATTTGTGCTAAAAACCCCTCACATCGCAAAACCGCAAAACGTTATATGCAATACGAAACATTATATATTGATGGACAGAAAAAATACTAGGAATATAGTTTTTTATCCAAAAATGATGTCCATTTTTCTAATTTTTCTTTTTTAAGAACTCTCGGAAATTTACTCTGTCCTCCTTCTTTTCCTTCTAATTTCATATATTCATAAAAAAAACCATATGGAACAAATTTTACAAACACTTCTTTCAGGGCTGATTCTCTTTCTACCCTATAATCATCATTTATATCTTTCATTATTGTATCTAACATATCTCTAAATGTATTCTCCGATATATCTATATTTTTTTCAGTCCCTATATACCATAAATGAGCAAAGAATCCTTCATAACTTCTACAAGTGAGAGTAAATTCTCTTACTTCTATTTTTAATTCTTCAGCCACCGTTTGTATTACTGTATTCATATTTTCTACGGATACATGTTCTCCACAAACACTCATAAAATGTTTTGTTCTTCCTGTTATAATAATATCTGCATTTTTTTTTGAAACAAATTTAAGAGTGTCTCCTATAAGATATCTCCAAGCCCCTGCATTTGTAGTAATGAGTAGAGCATATTCTTCTTGTTCTTTTATTTCATCTATTTTCAATACTTGAGGATTTTCTAAAATATCTCCTTCAAAAGAAAAATTATTTTCATTGAATGGGATAAATTCATAAAAGATACCATTATCCATAATCAGTTTCATATAATTTACATATGGCTGTTCCTGTATAGCAATAAATCCTTCTGAAGCCAAGTAGGTTTGTATATACAATATCTTTTTGCTAAAAAACTTCTCAAAACTTTTTCTATAAGGGTCTATAGAAACACCACCATACGCAAAAACTTCTAAATGAGGCCATATATCATGTATTGTTTTTAACTTATAGTGTTTTATTATTCTTTCTAACAATATCTGCACCCATGATGGAACACCGGCAATAATTCCTATATCCCATTTAGTAGCATTTTCTACTATGGCATCTATTTTGGTGTTCCAATCTTTGATCTTTGCTATTTTTTTTCCGGGTTTATAAAATCTTTGAAACCAAGCTGGTAGGTTACTTGCTGTTATACCACTCAAATCACCTTCTTCCCATTTGTAGAGAGAATTTTTTGTAAGTGCGGTACTTCCTCCTAACATCAAAACTTGTTTGGTGAAAAAATTATCTGGCAGGTTACATTCTAATAGAGTAAGGAACTGTTTTATTCCTGATTTATTTATAGATTTTTGCATCTTACGAGTAACAGGAATATATTTAGAAGAAGCGCTTGCGGTTCCTGAACTCATTGCAAAATATTTGATTTTCCCTTTACAAGTAATATTTTGTTCTCCTAAACGTTGCTTCGCCCACCAATTGTTATAGATACTTTCATAGTCAAAAATAGGTACAGTATCCTGAAATACTTTACAAAAATGTAAGTTATTATTTGCGTTTTCTAAAATTTCTGTAAAATTATATTTCTTACCAAAACTCGTATTCCGAGCTTGGAATAGTAGTTTTTTCAGCTCATTTTCTTGTATTTTTTTATGTGGAATATGTTTATTTTCTAATCTTTTTCGGAAAAGAATACTTTTTTTTATGAATGTACCAAGTAATTTCATAGTGGTTGTTTAAAATTTTAGTTTTGAACTCTATTCAAAAAATTATTATTAAGCATTTTATGATTTTGTAATCACTTGACTACTCATGAGTTTTTAAATATATTTTTTTGTTCTTTTTTATTTATTTTTCATCAAAATAAGAGCCAGTTACAAAAAACCATTTTTACAGAGATATTGAGTTTCAAAATTATTGATAATCAATTATTTATAAAAGTAGAAGTATATCAAAAAGGTTTTTTCGGAGTGAAATCAAAATAATGATTTTTTTCTGATGTATATTGTCATATATTTATTTTTTGACAATAATAGAAATAGATTTTTAGATAGGATTACAAAAGAGAAATTACATAAAAAATGAGATGTACTCATTAGTTACAAACTTTATATGAAAGAAGAAAATAATTATGCAAATAAAAAATGTGATAAAGAAAGTATTGGTTCAATATTTTGAATAACGAGAGTTGGTTATTGTTGTATTTTTTCTACCAAGGCTTTAAAGGCATTGGGGTTATTATAGGCGAGATCAGCAAGTACTTTTCTATTCATATCTATATTTTGTTCTTTGAGTTTTCCTATAAAAACGGAATATGACATATTATAAGGTCTTGTAGCCGCATTAATTCTTTGTATCCATAGTGATCTATAGTTTCTTTTTTTTTGTTTTCTTCCTGTGTATGCGTATAACCATGCTTTTTCTACTGCGTTTTTTGCTACTGTCCATACATTTTTTCTTCGTCCAAAGAACCCTTTTGCATGTTTTAGTATTTTTTTTCTTCTTTCTCTTGATGCTACGTGATTAACTGATCTTGGCATTTTTTTGTTTCGTTTTAGTGTTTATTACTTGTTTATTTATATATGTAACATGTTTTTTACGCGGTACATATCTGTTTTATCAACCATTCCCATTAATCCTAATCTATTTTTTCTTTTCTTTTCTTTTTTTGTAAGAATATGGTTTTTAAATGCTCTTTTATGCATTATTTTATTAGTTCCTGTTATTTTAAATCTTTTTTTTGCACCTGATTTTGTTTTAACTTTTGGCATAATTGTATTGTTTATAAATAGATTTTATTGAGTTATTAGGTAATATTTTTAATGTATTCCTACTTTAATTTTTATTAATTGCTTATCGGTTGTTCCAGTAATTTTATCTTTTGGGCTAATAGTTACAGATAAACGTCTTCCCTCTAATTTAGGTGGAGATTCTGGTTTTCCGTATTCTTCTACATCTTTTATGAGTCTATTTAGAATATTTTCTCCACGTTCTTTGTATGCAATAGATCTTCCTTGAAAGTATACGTGTGCTCGGACTTTTGCTTTTTCAACGAGGAAATTTATAACATGTACCAATTTAAATTTAAAATCATGCTCGTCAGTATTAGGACCAAATTGTATTTCTTTTACAATATTTTTTTGTAAACTTGAAGCTTTTGCTTCTTTTAATTTTATTTTTTGTGCGTACTTAAACTTAGAGTAGTCCATTATTTTACAAACAGGTGGATTTCCGTTTGGTGATATTTCTACTAAGTCTAATTTTTTTTCTTCAGCTATCCTTAGAGCTTCTTTTATTGTTACGATTCCATTTTCAAGCCCTTCTCCCACTACTCTTACAAAACGAGCCTCTATATACTGGTTTATTTTATAAGGTTCGTCATGTTTATTTGTAATTGTTCTTTTTTTTATATCTTTGTCAATCAATGTTTTTATTAAATTAAAAAATAATTATTTTACTAAATCAAATTGTTACTTTAATAATCCTTTTGCTTTTGCGATAACTGTTTCAGAAATATTATTAGGAACTTGTTCATAATGTGAGAAAGTAAGGGTTGCGGTTGCTCTTCCTGAACTCATTGTTCGCATATCGGTAACATATCCAAACAGTTCTGATAGCGGAACATCTGCTTTTATAACTTGAGAGTTTCCTCTTCTATCCATTCCTTTCATAATCCCTCTTCTTCTATTCAGGTCTCCTGTTATTGGTCCTGTATATTCTTCGGGGGTAAGTACTTCTACTGACATTATAGGTTCTAATATTGCGGGTTTTGCTTTTTTAGCAGCTTCTCTAAATCCATTTCTTGCAGCCATTTCAAAAGAGATTGAATCAGAATCTACTTCGTGATAAGAACCGTGGAAAAGTCGGATTTTCATAGAATCCATGGGGTATCCTGCGAGGATACCTGTTTTCATCGCTTCTGCAAATCCTTTTTGAATAGAAGGTATAAATTCTCTTGGTATAACGCCACCTACTACGTCATTTACAAATTGAAGTCCTTCTTCAGCATAATCTTTGTCTTTTGGTCCTATTTCAAAAACTATATCTCCAAATTTACCTCGTCCGCCTGTTTGTTTTTTATAAACTTCTTTATGTTCAATAGTATCACGAAAGAGTTCTTTATAAGCAACTTGCGGAGCTCCTTGGTTCACTTCTACTTTAAATTCTCTTTTTAATCGGTCTATTATGATTTCTAAATGGAGTTCTCCCATACCACGTAGTATTGTTTGTCCTGTTTCTATATCACTATTTACATGAAGAGTAGGATCTTCTTCTATGAGTTTTCCAATAGCTATACTTAGTTTATCTGCATCTGCCTGTGTTTTAGGTTCTATAGCATATCCGATAACGGGTTGTGGAAATACCATAGATTCTAATATAATTTTATTTTTTTCATCACAGAGTGTATCTCCTGTTTTTATGTCTTTGAATCCTACTACAGCTGCTATGTCACCTGCTTGGAGACGTTCTATTTGATTTTGTTTATTTGCATGCATATGGAATATGCGTGATATTCTTTCTTTATTTCCAGATCTTGTATTATATACATAAGAACCAGATTCTAATGTTCCCGAATAGCATCTAACGAAACATAATCTACCGACAAATGGATCGGTTGCTATTTTAAATGCGAGTGCAGTGAATGGTTCCGAAGGATCGGGTTTTCTGAATATTTCTTTTTCTATGTTATCAGGATCTGTTCCTATAATTTTTTCTCTATCTAATGGGGATGGGAGTAGTTCCATTACATAATCTAATAGTGTTTGTACCCCTTTGTTTTTGAAAGCGGATCCGCAGAGCATGGGAACAAAATCCATATTAATAGTTGCTTTTCTAAGGGCTATTAATATTTCTTCTTTGGTAAGTGATTCGGGATTATCAAAATATTTTTCCATGAGTTTATCATCATATTCTGCAACTGCTTCTAAGAGGTACTGCCTATATTGGTTTACTTCTTCTTGCATTTCTGGTGGTATAGGTATGATTTTATATGTCATTCCTTTATCTTCTTCATTCCATACCATTGCTTTGTTTTCTACGAGATCTACTACACCTTTAAAATTTTCTTCTGTTCCTATGGGGAGCTGTATGGGAACAGATTTTGTTCCTAATCGTTCTTTTATCTGATTACATACCATAAGGAAGTCAGCACCAGATCTATCCATTTTATTTACGAATCCTAATCTTGCTACTTTGTAGTTATCTGCTAATCTCCAGTTGGTTTCTGATTGTGGTTCTACTCCATCTACCGCACTAAAAAGAAATACTAATCCGTCCAGTACTCTTAAGGATCTATTTACTTCTACTGTAAAGTCTACGTGACCTGGTGTATCTATTATATTGATTTGGTACTTGTTAGATTTATAATTCCAGTATACTGTGGTAGCTGCGGCGGTGATAGTAATTCCTCGTTCTTGTTCTTGTTCCATCCAGTCCATTGTCGCTGCTCCGTCGTGTACTTCTCCTATTTTATGGTTGACTCCGGTATAGTATAAAATTCGTTCTGTTGTAGTGGTTTTTCCAGCGTCTATGTGAGCGGCTATTCCGATATTTCTAAAATATTTAAGATTTTTTGTCATTAGTTGATTTGTGGTTTTTAGTATTATGGATTTTTAAATGATTGGTTATTACAGATCATTTCTTGCAAAATAGAAATATTTTAGATAATTTATAAAAGTGTGTGTATTTTATTTGTAAAAAATAAAAAATAGTACTGTTTTTTTAATAATATAAAACAATATATAAGTTTTCGATAGATATAAGATGGAATTTTGGAGTAGTTGGTCCAGTTCTCTGAAAAGTTACTTTTGATACATTTATAATTTTGTAACTATTTGATTATCTGTAGTTTGAAAACTCAATATTCCTGTAAAATTGATTTTTCGGTGTGGGATTAATAGTATAAAAATAGTTTATTTAGATTTTTTATTAGAGTTTTCTATGATTTGTTTTATTTTTTCTTCTATCATTAGATAACCGTCTCTAAATATTTTTTCTCCATTATCTTTTCCAGAAAGAAGATTTTTAATATTCTTTTGTGCTGCTACGACGGTAGTATGGTCTTTATTAAAAGCTTTTCCTATTTCTACAACAGAATTTCGGGTATTGTTGCGACAAAGGTCCATTGCTATATATCTTGGTGTGGTAATAGATCTCCTACGGTCAAGAGATTTCATATCATCTAATGAGATATTGAATTGATTTGCTACCATTTGTTGAATGATTTCTATGGTAATGGGTTTGAGCATGAATTCGTTTTTTTTCTCTATTTTTGGTAGTTTTTTTTTGTATATATTTTCGGTCATTTCTATGTCAATATCTTTTTGTAAGTATTCAGAGTATTGGTATAAAGTTACTATGATACCGTTTAGATCTCTTATGTTGTCTATTGGTTGTTCGGATAAATAGTTTATGACATGTTCATGAATGGGGGTGTTTTTATTTTTTATAAAACTTTTTATATAACTCTTCTTTGCCTCTGTATTAAGTGGTTCTATTTCTATTGTGAGACCACTTCTGAATCGAGATAGAATTCTATTAGGGAAAACTAAGTCAGAGGGTGGGGTATCGGCTATGAGTACTATTTGTTTGCGTGATTCTTTTAAAAAATTAAATATTTGAAAAAATATTTCTATAGTTTTTTCAAATTGTGGAATACGCCATAAATGAACATCATCTACTATAAAAAGGTCTAGTGACATAAAATATTCTTGAAATTCATTTATATATTTATTTTTAGCGGCATTTGCAAAAAACCTAGTAAACATTTCTGATGATATATATCTTACTTTTTTATCAGTATCTAAAGAAGTGAGCTTGTTTACCATAGAATGTGCTAAATGTGTTTTTCCTAACCCCGTTGAACCATACAAAAACACTATATCATTTGACATTTTTTTAAAAACTTTTTCTATAATTTTGTTACATTCTAAGAGTGCAAATCTGTTATTAGAAGATTCTATGAAAGTATCAAATGTGTAATATTGGTCTATACTATTTTTAAAACTATAAGGGTTGAATACTAAGTGTTTAGATTCTTCTTCCTCTGCATTTGGTTTATTATAAAATAATTTTGTCTCTTTTACGATACTTTTTATTTCATTTTCATCGGGTTTTATGAAATAAGATATGCTATAATCTTTTCCAAATGTTTTTTCTAATCCTTCAGTTATAATATCTATATAGTTGGTTTCCCAATGATCGTAAATAATATGTGTGCATTCTATTGTTAGCACGTTATTTTCTAATTTTATAAAGGTAACGGGTGCAAACCATGCTCTGTATTCTTGGGGAGATATGCGTTTTTTTATAGATTCGAGAAACGTAATAAACTTTTCTGTTTCATTTGATATAAATATTTGCATAACTTATTATTTAAGATGGAATAATGTTTTTTTTATTCTGGTACATGCTTCTATAAGATCTTTTTCTGATGCGGCATAAGATATTCGTATAGATGTTTCGGATCCAAATGCCGTTCCGGATACCAGAGATACAAGTCCTTTTTCTAAAAGATAAATAGAAAGTTCATCGGCATTCTTTATAAATGTCGTTCCATCTGTTTTATGTAAAAATGCACTTATGTCGGGGAATATATAAAAAGCTCCATCGGGAATATATGTCTTAAGATTTGGAATATCATTGAGCATTTCTAAAACTAAATCTCTTCGTTTTGCATATATATATCTCATTTTTTTTGTTTCTGTAAGTTCAGTAGATGAAAGAGCTACAAAAGCTGCTCTCTGAGATATGGAACTTGCCGCACTTGTGACTTGTCCTTGTACTTTTTCACATGCTAATGCGAGATATTTAGGAGCAGTTAAGTACCCTAATCTCCATCCTGTCATAGCAAAACCTTTAGACATACCATTTATTGTGGCGGTTCTGTCTTTTACTTCTTCAAAACTTCCTATACTATAATTTTTTCCTACAAAATTTATATGTTCGTAAATTTCATCTGCAAAAATCCATATATTGGGATATTTTTTTAGAACTTCTACAAATGTTTGTAGTTCTTCTTTACTGAATACAGAACCTGTAGGATTACAAGGTGAAGAGTATAAAAGTGCTTTTGTTTTTGGAGTGATGTGTGCTTGTAATTCATCGGCAGTAGGTTTGTATCTATTTTCAATACTTCCTCGGACTAATATAGGTTTTCCTCCACAAAATTCAACTATATCAGCATAGCTTACCCAATATGGTGCAAAAATAATAACTTCATCGCCTGGATCTACGACGCTACATATTAGGTTATAAATGCATTGCTTTGCTCCGTTAGATATAACAATGTTTTCAGCGGTGCTTTGTATATTATTTTCTTTTGTGAATTTATTTGCTATAAGTTCTCGAAGATCTTGATATCCTGCAACGGGGGGATAAGAAAAAAATTTTTCAGATTGTATGCTTTCTATTGCTCCTTTTTGAATATATTGAGGAGTTTTGAAATCTGGTTCGCCTAAACTCAGATTAATAATATCTAATCCCAATGCTTTGAGTTCTCTTGCTTTTTTTGCCATTGCTAAAGTAGCGGATTCAGCAAGTGCATTTACCTTTTTTGATATGAATGGCATTTTATTTTTTGTATTTGTTTATTGGGTATGATGTTTTTTGTTATTTACAAATATAGAAAAATATTTTAATATAGTTTCTTTTCTAATTTCTAATTAGTTTTTTAATAAAAAGAAGATGTTTTTTATATAAATTACCCATGTGTTCTTTTGTAAAATGTATTCTTTTTCTTGACTATTATGTAAAAAATAGATATTTATTTGTTTACCCTCACAATAGAAAATGTTTTTACAAAAAAATTTGCATTCCAAAATTCTTTCGCTTCTTTTTCTGACCAGCATGCGATGTTTTTCCCTTTTTTATATGCACAAAAGATTTCATTCCATGCAAAAGTATGCGAATATTCTTTTCCCAATTCTCCTATAGACGGTATTTCAGGTTTTATTTTTAGAGTTGCCTCTTTATTTCCTGTTTTTGATTGGAGTGTTAGAAGGATAATGTCGTTATTTTTAAAGCAAGTCGGTTTTGTAAGTATTCCTGATTTCCATTTTACAGATGCTGTTAATACAGGGTCTCCTCCAAAAAGAGAAAAAGTATACACAATAGACATTTCGGATACAGCACAGTTTTTGTGAACAAATTTAGTTTTGGTTACAGTTCCTTCAAAAGAGACATGGGGAATAGATACTCCGATTTCTTGGGCAGATATATTTTGATAAAAAAAGAATAGTAAGAAGGTTATATATTTTTTCATATTTTTAAGAATAATTTTGTTATTTTATTGGGGAGCAACAAGAGGAACGTCAACGGGAAATTGCATTGTGGCACAGTGTAAAGACCCACCTTGTTGAATAAGAGGCAGACAATTGATACCTATTACTTTTCGAGGATTGAAAACTCTTTGTATTTTCTCTGCAGCAATAATATCTTTTTCGGATGAATAGAAAGGAACGAGAACTGCGTCATTTAGAATCAAAAAATTCGTATAGGTAGCGGGAAGACGTTTTCCTTCGTGCATTATTTTATCAGGCATAGGAAGGGCTATCGTTCTAAAATATTCTTTTTCCATATTTTTTAGTTCTTTTACTTCTTCTTCCATTCTTTGAAGAGATTTATGATGCTCACTACGTTTCTCTTCGCTTTTAGTATAAAATAAAAAATTTCTCGGACCGAATCTTACTAAATTATCAATATGCCCATCTGTATCATCACCTTCCACAAAACCATTTTCTATCCATATTACATTTGTGGTGCCAAAATAGGACACAAATTTTTGTGTAATCCTTTCTTGAGTGAGATACGGGTTTCTATTAGGAGTCAAGAGACATTTTTTAGTAGTCAAGAGAGAACCCTTTCCATCTACATCAATACTCCCTCCTTCTAAAACCATATCCATATTTATAGATGGCGTATCTTGAAAAGTTCCCGAGGATAAGAGCTCTGCATTTATGAGATTGTCTTTATCAGCAACATACTTCAATCCCCATCCATTAAACATAAAATTGAGTAAAATAGGTTTGTTATCCTCTAATACGGTTATTATTCCATGATCCCTTGCCCATATATCATTTGCGGGTATTTCTACAATATATATGTTATTGTTCCAAAAACGAAGTTTTTCTTTTATTTTACGAGTATTATCTCCTACGATTAATACTTTTTGTCTTTTAGAAATTTCGAATATTATAGATTCAAAACATTCATGAACCTCATCTAATCCTTTACCTATCCAACCCATTCCTTCGCATGGCCATGTAAGTTGTACAAAACTTTGTTCTTCCCATTCCGCTGGTAAACGCATAGTTATTTTTTTTTTAATTTATAAATAGTAATAATGATAATGAGTATTGTATTTTTTGTGAATTATTTTTCCATAAATAATAAATATATGATAATACATAAAAGGATTCTATGTTATTATTTTAAATGTTATTAACATATAAAATTATGTGCATTTTTTTCGTTTATTACGAAAGAGAGGATTATTAAGATATTTTATATTCAAAAAAAGTACTTATTGTATAAGAAATAAAACTCCTGTGCAAAATACACTATTTTAAGAAATAATTTTTTAAAGTTTATATTCTATTATTATATTTCATATAGTAATAAAGAGATGCATATAAAATGTTCTTTTTTCCAAAACAAATGTGTAGTTGTTGATTTTATGTGTCGCTTTTAGAGTTTTTTTTAATAATTGTATTAAAATTAAATTTATATTAGGTATTTATGAATATACATCTTTTTTTACAAGTTGTGTTTATAGTATGTTTTTTCTCTGTATTTTATTTTTTAATGAGGAGAGTAAAGCATATCTATCGAAATATTTTATTAGGGAGGTCTTGGGATATAAAAGGTAATCGGGTAGAACGTTTGAAATTGTTGTTGTTTGTAGCGTTTGGGCAAAAAAAAATGTTTCAGAAACCGTTGGTAGCGTTTTTTCATTTTGTGATATATGTGGGTTTTTTATTGATAAATATAGAGGTTTTAGAAATAGTGATAGATGGTTTTTTAGGAACACATAGGGTTTTTGCTTCATTTTTTGGTAATTTGTATGGTATTGCAATAAGTATTTTTGAGTTTTTAGGGATGGGAGTAGTATTGTCCTGTGTTATTTTTTTAGTGAGGAGAGATATTCTAAAAATAAAGAGATTGAATCAAGAAGAACTTCGCGGATTTCCGTTATTAGATGCGCATATTATTTTGCTGGCGGAAATTATTCTTATGACTGCTATTTTTATTATGAATGCAACTGATCAGGTTTTACAAACACGGGAATTGGAGCATTATTCTCATACGGGTATTTTTTTTATAAGTTCTTTTTTCGTTTCTTTTTTTGAAGGTATGAGTAATGGTACTCTTATTTACATAGAGCGTATTTCTTGGTTTATTCATATATTAGGGATATTTGCATTTACAATTTATATTACGTATTCTAAGCATCTCCATATTGTTATTTCTTTTTTCAACACGTATTTTTCTCGCATAGAACCAAAGGGTAAAATAGATAATAATCCATTAGTTACGAAGGAAGTAGTTTCTTTTTTAGGGGTACCTTCACCTGTAGAGGAAATGGTGCAGATGAGTGGAAAATTTGGAGCAAAAGATGTATTAGATCTGACATGGAAAAATCTTATGGATGCTTATAGCTGCACCGAATGTGGAAGGTGTACCAGTGTATGCCCTGCAAATATTACGGGAAAAAAACTTAGTCCTCGAAAAATCATGATGGACACGAGAGATAGAATAGAAGAGGTGGGTATATTATTAGATAAAGGAAAAAATCCCGCTGATAATGGAAAAACTCTTCTGTATGATTTTATTACCAAAGAAGAAATAAATGCCTGCACTACTTGTAACGCTTGTGTTGAAATATGTCCCATAAATATAGACCCTCTTCATATTATTATTCAGTTAAGACAATATGTGGTAATGGAAGAATCGGCTGCTCATCCCAGTTGGAATTCTCTTTTTGCAAATATAGAGAATAATTTTGCACCTTGGAAGTTTGCTCCAACGGATAGATTTCTTTGGAAAGATAATGAATGAGATATTTTTTAAGGAATCATTCTACTTTATGCTATATCTATGATATACTTTTACTATATAAATATTCAATATCGTCTCCCCAAGATAAGTCCTATAAAAACACTGGTAAAAGATATTATAGTACAAGAAAATAAACAGATCCAAAATATAAATTTTATTTTTTGTGATGATGAGCATCTATTAGAGATAAATAAACAATACTTGCAGCACGATTATTATACAGATATAATCACTTTTTATTTTGGTAATTCGTATCTTATAGATGGGGAATGCTATATAAGTATTGATAGGGTAACAGATAACGCAAAAAAATTTGAAGAACCTTTTGAAAGAGAATTAGTGAGAGTAATATCTCATGGGGTGCTTCATCTCTGCGGATATAAAGATACAACAAACGAAGAGATAAGAATTATGCGAGAAAAAGAAGATATATATATTCAAAGATTTTTAATATGAAAAGTGAACTTATTTAACGTATAGTATATGCTGTTTGTAGATATAACAAATGATATAGCGTTTAGAAAAATTTTTGGGTGTGAAGAAAAACCTGAAATATTACTTTCTTTTCTCAATGCTGTGTTAGGTCTTCCTGATGGAAGAAAAATTATTCATATTGATTTTAAAAATCCATATCAATTGCCGCAATTACACAAAAAAAAGCAATCTATTTTAGATATAAAAGTGGTAGATGAAAAGAAAAAAAATTATATAATAGAAATGCAGGTGGAAGAACCTGATGGATTTGAAAATCGTGTGCAGTATTATACCAACAAGGACTTTGTAAATCAAATTAAGGAAGGTGAACAGTACGTTCTTCTTAACCCCGTTATTTTTATAGGGGTTATTAAGTTTAATTTTTTTAGTAATCCCAATTATCTTACGAGGCATGTTTTATTAGATACAAAAACACATGCCTATGAGTTAAGAGGAACAGAATATAATTTTGTAGAACTCTTGAAATTTGATAAGACAGAAGAAGAATGTCTTAACATTACAGAGCAATGGGTTTTTTTCTTAAGAAATTCAAAGAAACTAAAAGATATTCCAAAAAATATTACTGACAAGGGATTGTTATTAGCTTATCAAATGGCAAATAGATTTCAGTGGAGTGATAAAGAAATGGAGGAATATGATTACGCAAGTATGAGAGAACAAGACGAAAGAGGAAAAATAACACGAGTAGTAAATAAACTGACTGCCGCAGAAAAGCGTGCGGAGCAAGCGGAAATACGTGCGGAGCAAGCGGAAATACGTGCGGAGCAAG